>JAGPGB010000045.1 GCA_018056215.1 Bacteroidales bacterium
TTCTTGTGTTTTCATAATTTTTTGTTTTTTTGAAATGTTTGTGCAGCAAAATTAATATCACTCATATACCATAGTCGGATAATAATCAATTACTTACGAACATATTCGTTTGTAATTATTTGTAATCGAAATATTTAAGTTCTATAGCCTTTAAAATATTTTTGGCATAGTTTTAGTTATCACTATTTTTTAAAAAAAATGATGAAAAAATCATTCATTATCTTAATAATTTCATTGCATATCACAACTCTGTGGGCTAATAATATTTTCCCAGATTCATTAGTCCTTAAATGGGCAAAAGACGATCCTACTCTCTCGATGATATTATCAAACATACCTAAAAATTGGCATTTCGAATTAAAAGATTCATATTTAAAAATATTTTGTGAGGATAGTTTAATATGTGAATCAAGAGCTATTAAATCTGATAGCATAAAAAATACTTACATAGATAAAGTGCAGCCATTTATATTACTGAGATATGAACCTATATGGTCAATAGAGAAATTAGTAAATTCTAAACAAAAAAATGAAATTCTTTACAAACAAATAATCGAATTACAGCAAAAATATAATAAACAACCTACCAAAAATCAAAATATCATAGATAAAAACTCTACACATTTAGATAGCGTGTATTATAATAAATTGCAAGTATTTAATAATAAATATATAGCAATACCAGATTTTAGTACATCTAAATATAGTTGGTTTTTTGTAGATGAATGTTGTATAAATAATGAAGATTTGAAATTTTCTCCTACAAAAATTTCATTAGAAATGATAAATATTAAAAATTTATTTAGAGAATTAGGTGGCAAATAAGCTACTATTTATAGTTTTGATAACAATTTTATAAATAGTGATTTCAAAATGGCAGCTGCTTGATATGCAGTTAATTTTTGTTGTAAAACCTGCTGTTTCAGTGATTCATATTCTGATTGTAGTTTATCATTATTCCAAAAGAATAAATTAAGCTCTTCAACTAAATAATCATATATACGTTGTGCTTCTTGTTGTTGTCTATTTCTATCAAAATAGCCGTTATTTTTTGTTAAATTGACATAATTTTGAATTGTTTCCCAAATAATATCTAAATTATAGCCAGTGATAGCACTACACACATCTACTACAGGTATCCATCCTGCAGGATGTGGAGGTAAAAGGTGCATTGCTAATTTATATTCTTGTGCTGAAATTTTTGCTTTATTTAGATTATCACCATCAGCTTTATTAATAAAAATAGCATCTGCCATCTCGATAATACCACGTTTCATTCCTTGCAATTCATCTCCTGCACCAGCTACAAGCAATAAAAGGAAAAAATCTATCATATTTTTTACTGCTACCTCACTCTGTCCCACTCCTACTGTCTCGATCAATATAATATCAAATCCAGCAGCTTCACAGAGAATCATCGATTCTTTTGTTTTGCGAGAGACTCCACCCAAAGTACCAGCAGATGGTGAAGGACGAATGAAAGCCTTGGGATTGGTTGCCAGCTTTTCCATACGCACTTTATCTCCTAAGATGCTACCTTTAGATATTTGACTAGTAGGATCTATGGCCAATACAGCTACATTATGGTCTAAATTAGTAAGCATAGTACCGAAAGACTCTATAAATGTACTTTTACCAGCACCAGGTATCCCAGTTATACCAATACGTAAACTTTTGCCACTTAGCGGTAGACACTCTTGTATTATCTTTTGAGCAAGCTCATAATGTGTAGGATTCAGACTCTCTATCAAGGTAATAGCTCTAGATAAAGCTACTCTATCCCCTTTTTTAATACCCTCAATAATTTCTTCTACTGAAAAAGTTTTTTTTTGTGATAAAAATTTTTTTACCACATCAGGATTTATCTGAGATGGCTCATCAATGCCATCATTCACCTTCAATGCAGATTCTTTTTTATCTTTTTCTTTAGACATTTTATTGATTTAAAATTTCGAGAATATCGGCTTCTAATGTCTCCTTTGGTGTTTCTATTATGCGACCAATCTCTTTACCATTTTTATAAAAAATAAATGTAGGAATGAGCTCTATATTTAGAGATTGTACTAATGCATCATATTCTCTCGCATGTTTTTTTCTATCTACTGCTATTAGCTGAATTTTATTTTCATCAAAATTTAATAATGAAATAATTTTATAAAATTTAGGTACTTGCTCTTGAGAGTCGCCACACCATGAGCCCATTACAATAGTTATAGAAATATCTTTTAGTAATGGTTTTATTTTTTTTATTATTGAAGTGTCTGGGTTATAACTTTCAAAATAAAATTTATAATATTCAGCAAAAACAGGATTTAGTAAATCTTTGCTATCAATTTTGTCTATAAGCACTTGCTGATTTAATGTGCTATCATAAACTATCATACTATTATTTTGTGAATTTAATACAAGTGAAAATATAAAAAAAATTAATAAAAAATTTATTTCTTTCATAATGATTATTTTTGATAAAAAATTTTTTAGCAAAATGACTGCACAAATTTACAACTTATTTTTGAAATCAGGCTCTATTGCTATTTTAATAGATCCAGATAAAACCGATGACAAATTATTAAAAAAATATATTCATGCAGGCAAAGAGGGTATTTGTGATTTTTTTTTAATCGGGGGTAGTCTTATTTTTGATATAGAAAAATATAAAGAGATTATCAACATATTAAAAAGAGAAACTAAGGTTCCTGTGATAATATTTCCTGGGAATTATTTGCAAATAGTGAACAATGCTGATGGCATACTTTTCATGCAACTTTTTTCAGGTAGAAATCCAGAATATATGATAGGACAACAGTTAATAGCTGCTCCGATAATTTATAAAATGGGAATATCAGCGATACCTACAGCATACATTTTAGTAGATGGTGGCAATATTAGTAGCACAGCGTATCTGACTCAGACTATACCTATTCCTCCTAATAAAAAAGATATTTTAATAGCTACTTGCTTGGCTGCAAAATATAGCGGTAGCCAATTAATATACATAGAGGCAGGATCTGGTGCCATCAATCCGTTAAATCCTAATTTAATAACTGATTTAAAAAATATTGTCAATTTACCAATAATCATAGGTGGTGGAATAAAAAATATAGAAACTATTGATACATATTTTAATATGGGTATAAATGTCGTTGTAATTGGTAATTATATCGAAACAAATAATAATTTTATCGAGGAATTAAAAAAATATAAAATTAGATGAAATAAAATCAGGAATTATAGTGGGCGATAATGGATTCGAACCATTGGCCTCCTGCTTGTAAGGCAGGCGCTCTGAACCAACTGAGCTAATCGCCCTAAAAAATAGATTGCAAAATTAATAAAAATTTTTTAATGAAAAAATTTTTTATTCAATTTTTAAAATAAATTTATTGTCAACAGTTTTGTTAAATCCAATTTTATTTAAATATTTAGTATGAGTAGGTACAGTAGAATAAGTAATTAACTGCTTTACTCCCATAGATTTAAAAAATTCAGATTTATAAAATAAAAATTTTGCTGGCTTGAGATCTCTATAAGTAGGCGTTACATAATCAATAGAAATATCTACATCAGACTCTACATGCTTAAAAGAGAATAAACCTACTATAGCATTGTCTTTCATCAGAATATAATTATCTTCATCAGATCTTAAATTTTCGAAATCAGGAAAAAACTTTTTGATATCATTTTTGAAATGATTAATGAAATATTTAACAATGTTTTCATCTGGAGATATATGAATAATTTCGAAATCACCATATTGCTTATGAGCTTGATATAAGAAATAAATATTCAAAATACCATTAATGGCATTCAAAAGCATTACTGGCATGGCATTTATCATAACGCCATAAATAACATAAAAAATATTACCAATCAAAAGATACCAACGTAGCTTCACTATAGAACGCATCATCACTGATAACAGTACAAAAGCAGAAGCTATGTATCCTATTATTTCGACTAATAATGAAAATTGCTCTGGGCTCATAATATTTTATTTATTAAAATTACAATAAATTTTCATTCCATTTTTCTGCAAAAGATGATTTATTATTTTCTAATAAATCTACTAAAGCCATCAAAGTTTTCCTAGCATCGCCTATAGGATAATAAAATGTGTCCCAATGATCACTGTCTTCACCATCATGATTAGGCAAAACAAAATCAAAATTTATCGCAAGTTTCAGCTCCTCATAAGCACTTATTGCTCTATTTTCTATATTTTCTAAATCCTTAATTGATAAAATACCTTTTTGATTTTGTGTTCTCTTTAACAATTTTCTACGCATTATGTCTGTAATTAATTCAGACAAAATAATATTTTCATTATTTTTAAAAAATAAAATTTCTTCTAAAGACAGTGGCGAAATGAAAATACTCAACCTCTCTACATCGCGTAGTAATTTACTTTTTATTAGCTCACATCCCACAAAAGGATTACCTTCGTAAACAATATTGTTTGTCTTTAGATTATTTACTAATTCATTAATATCTAATGCTTGTATATCATCGCGGACATCAAAAACTAAGTAATTTTTATTAATTCTTAAAGAGTTTAGATAATCTTTTGTTCTAAAATAATAATCATCTCCATCCACCTCATTAGGTCTAGCCGAACGGCTATTATATAAAATTAATTTTTTATAATTTTTTGCAATATTAGGATAAAATTTATTAAAAGCTTTCAATAGTGGACTCTTACCTACTCCAGATGGTCCACTAATAATTAGTAATTTATTCATTAAAAAAGAAAATTATTTTTTAGGTTTTTTATTTTTACTATTAGAATGCGGTGGATATTGTTTTTTGTGTTGATTATAATATTTATATGGTTTGTCTGTATCTAAATCTACAACAACATAATCACCTAAACTTACAGTAATATTAGGAGGAAGAGCATTAGAAGATTTCCAAATACCAGATTCTGCATAAAAATAAATGCCTCTATTAATATCATAATAAATACCTACTGAAGGATAATATCTATACTGATATTTGGCTCTCACACCATGAGCAGGAGCATGAGGAGGAGGAGATGGTTTGTGTTTAGTCTCTTGTACTTCTACGATGCCCACACAACTAGCAAGTAAAAACGAAATAATCGTCAAAATTAATAACCTTTTCATAATATTATATTTTAATATTTTATTAACAAAATTATATAAATTTTTTAAAATTTATTAAAAGTAAGTAATTATATATCAAAAAAATGAATCAAAATATGAAAAAAATGAAAATATTTTATTTAATGATTTCTTAATATTAGATAATAATTAAAAAATATTAACTTAAAAATAAGGTTAACTGGGGTTTATACTTTTGTAAAAAAACATGAAAGATTTAAATTTTTACCTGCATTACATTATTATTACACTTGCAATATTATTTTCTAATAAAGCAATAGCACAAAACCTGAGTGGCTACATTTTTGACAATTCTAGCAAAGAACCTATTGCATTTGTAAATATTAGAATTAATCATAGCAATAAAGGAGGTACAACTGATTTCGATGGTAAATTTCAAATAAATAATTGTAATGAAAATGATACATTATACATATCAGCTATTGGCTATCAATCTTTAGTTATTAAAATTTCAGAAATACCAGCTAATCAAACAAATAATTTCACAATATATTTATCTAAACAAAATGAGATTTTAGAAACCATAGAAATTAAAAGTACAAAGATTGATAATAATCAAATAGCATTATTAAATAGCATTAAAAATAACACTATCATTACTACTGGTGTGTCTCAAGAAATAATAGCTAAATACAAAGAATCATCAAGTACAGATGTGGTTAAAAGACTGCCAGGTATTACTATGCAAGATCAATTTATTATAGTCAGAGGATTAAGTGCTAGATACAATAATATTTATCTAAATGATGTAAAAGCTCCTAGTATGGAAGCTGATCAGCGAAGTTTCTCTTTTGACCTTATACCAGCTCAATTCATTGATTACATACATATTTATAAATCACCTTTTTCTGATTTTAGCTCAATATTTGGTGGAGCTTTAGTAGAGATAAAGTTACGAGAAGAAGTCGATAAAAATTCATTTACTTTTTCTCTTGGGCAGTCTATAAATCCAGTTACTACATTTAAAGATTTTCAATATTACGGAGAAGATAAAACCTTGTTTTTGCCCATAAAAAACATTTTTTCGCTTCCAAACAATTTTCCTACATCATTAGTAAATAGTACTAATGAAAATAGATTGCAATTAGATAAAACCTTAAATAGGTTATGGAGTCCTACGACTGCTGTAGCACCGACAAATACAAATATATCATTAACATATTCTTTGCATAAAAAATTTAAAAAACTAGACCTTTATAGTAATTTAATGCTCTATAGCAATTCTAATTTTGCAAAAACAACTTTTGAGAGAGCTGGATATAATAGTTACAACACATTTTCAGATAAACCAGATACTAATTTTTATTTTCTTGATACAACCTATGAATCCAGATATTTGAATAGTGCTTTAGCTACTTTCAATACCTTGTTTAACAATAATAGCATCAACTTAATAGTATTATTTACAGATATAACGATAGATAAGGTTACATGGAGAGAGGGTAAAGATTATTATGGAGGTACAAATATTCGTGGCAATGAAATGCTGTATAAAAAAAGGAATATTTTATTAAGTGAATTATCTGGGAAACATAAATTAGGTAAAAATACAGATGTACATTGGTTTGGAGGAATTACTTCTACGACAATGTTACAGCCAGACAATAAAAGATTAACTTGGGTTAGAAATGATCAACAAGATAATGATAGATATGGGCAATATGCTCTTAATTTTATGTTTACCGCTAACCCTGCAATGTCTGGAAGATTATTTCAAGAATTACATGAAAATGAATATAGTGCTGGTGCAAAGTTAATTCAATCTGTTAATATTAATGATGAAGAAGGTAATATAAACTTTGGATTATTTGCTAGCAAACTTTCTAGAAATTTCGATGCAAGAAATTTCGGTTATAGAATATCTAATGTGATGCAGTTTGATTGGGATATGGCATATTTGCCTGTAGATAATATATTTACAGATGAATACATTAATACATCAAGTGGCATTATACTAGATGAGACTACAAATCCTAGCGACTCATATACTGCTGATGAAACTAACTATTCTATTTATACTGCATGGCAGCAAAAGTTAAATAGCTTTTCTTGGTATTTGGGCTTGAGAGCAGAGTATAACACTATGAGACTAAATTCATATACTACAGATGCTACTAATCCTCCAATGATCGATGATAAAGTAAATTACGAAAATCCAATGCTGTTTTTTAGTCCTTCATTAGCATTAGGCTATGATATTAATGAAAAAATGAAAATCAAATTCAATTTCGGTAGAACATATGATAAACCACAATTTAGAGAAATAGCACCATATGCATTTTATGATTATGAAGCTAAAGCAGTGATAATAGGCAATTCTGATTTGTGCAATGCTACAATAAATCATTTCAATCTGCGATATGAATATTATTTCTCTATAGATGAACTTTTCTCATTTGATGTTTTTTATAAAACCTTCCAAAATGCTATAGAATATAAAATTATACCAGCAGGCACTGGATTACAATATTCATATCAAAATGTTCCTAATGCTACTGCAATAGGATTAGAAACTGAAATTCATAAAAAAATATTACCATGGATGTTTGCTATTGCTAATGTCTCTTTTATAAAAAGCAATGTAATGTTTAAAAATGAAAGTATAGAAAACGATAGAATGCTACAAGGCCAATCTCCCTATGTAGTAAATGGTGGATTGTTTTTCCAATTAGATTCTTTAGACCTACAAGCTAGTATATTATATAATGTTTTTGGCAAACGTATAGCTTTTGTAGGAGACCCATATACGAATAACCCAGACATTTATGAGCTACCCTATCATAATCTAAAAATTAATATTTCCAAAACATTTGCTAAAAAATTCATTATTGATTTTCAAATTAATAATATTTTAGG
>JAGPGB010000046.1 GCA_018056215.1 Bacteroidales bacterium
GTATCCGGATTCATAGTAGTTTCCCATAATTGTTCAGCATTCATTTCACCGAGACCTTTATATCTTTGTGTATGAATATTTTTGTCTCCATAGTTTTGTTTCCATTCTGATAAGATTTTATCTCTTTGCTCATCTGACCAGCAGTAAATTTTTCTGTTCCCTTGACGAATTTGGTACAGTGGTGGTGCAGCTACATAGACATATCCTTTTTCTATTAATTCTTTCATATATCTAAAGAAAAAAGTAAGTATTAATGTGGTGATGTGGCTACCATCCACATCAGCATCAGTCATTATAATGATTTTGTGATAACGTAATTTTTCTAAATTCAATGCTTTAGGATCGTCAGGTGTACCTATAGAGACACCTAGAGCTGTATATATATTTCTAATTTCTTCACTCTCAAAGACACGGTGATCAGCAGCTTTTTCTACATTTAATATTTTTCCTCTAAGAGGTAGAATAGCTTGAAAAAGTCTATTACGACCTTGTTTGGCAGTACCACCTGCTGAATCTCCCTCTACCAGAAATATCTCACATTTTGATGGATCATTTTCAGAGCAATCTGCTAATTTTCCTGGAAGTTGTGCTGAGTTAAAAACAGTTTTTCTGAGTACCATTTCTCGAGCTTTCCTCGCAGCATGTCTAGCTGTTGCCGCTAGCACAACTTTATTAAAAATTTCTCGAGTTTCTTTTGGATGTTCTTGTAGATAGTATGATAAGTGTTCACTCACGATGGTATCTACTATGCCAGCTACTTCTGTATTTCCAAGTTTGGTTTTTGTTTGTCCCTCGAACTGTGGTTCTGGTACTTTAACACTTAATATTGCTGTTAATCCTTCTCGGAAGTCATCTCCTGATATTTCAAATTTAACTTTATCAAAATATCCTTGTGCATCTCCATATGCTTTCATTGTTCGTGTAAGAGCTCTTCTGAATCCTGCTAAATGTGTTCCACCTTCTATTGTATTTATATTATTTACAAATGTATGTACATTCTCGATATATGAGTCGTTATATTCAAATGCTATTTCTACTTTAATGTTATCTTTTTCTCCTTCTATATATATAGGTTCAGGCATTAGCACTTGTCTAGATTCATCTAAATAATGTATGAAGTCTATTAAACCATTCTCAGAGTGGTAAACATTCACTATAGGATCATCTGGATTAGATTTCTGATCTATTAGCTCTATTTTAACTCCTTTATTTAAAAATGAAAGTTCTTTTAGTCTTTTAGATAGAATATCATATTTATAATCTACTATAGGAAAAATGGTTTCATCTGGCTCGAAATATATAGTAGTACCAGTTTCCATAGTTTCTCCAATAGCTTGTAACTCTGTTATAGGTTTACCAAAAGCATATGTCTGTTGCCATATTTTGCCATCTCGTTTAATAGTGGCTATCATTTTTTTAGATAAAGCATTTACACAAGAGACACCGACGCCATGCAAACCACCCGAAACTTTATAAGTATCTTTATTAAATTTACCTCCTGCATGCAATACTGTCAATACAACCTCTAATGCAGGTTTTTTTTCAATTGGATGCATATCCACAGGAATGCCTCGTCCATTATCTATTACTGTAATTGCATCATTGGGATGAATAATTACTTTTATATGATCACAATAGCCTGCTAATGCCTCGTCAATAGAATTATCTAAAACTTCATATACTAAATGGTGTAATCCTCTCTCTCCCGTATCTCCAATATACATTGCTGGTCTTTTGCGTACTGCTTCTAATCCTTCTAATACTTGTATGTTATTCGCATTATATCCATTTTCTTGAATTTTTTCATCCATAATATTTTTGTTTATTTATTATTATGCAAAGTTAATAATTTTATATCAAATAAACAAATGTTTAGTCTATATTAAATTGTTTTATGTCTATATTTTAAACTCATTAAACTAATAAAATATAATTGCTAAATTTCTTAATTTTTATCTTGGATTTTACCCTGTTTTACATTTTAGTTTATTGAGGAGAAATTATTATATCAAATATTAAAAATTTTTAATTTTATCTTATTTTAAAATTTTATCATTTTTTTTATAATTATCATAATTAATTTTTAGTCCATCATAAGCTAAGATAATTTTATCACGAGGAAAATATTGGCTAGCCTCTTCTATAAACAAATTGATAGATTTATACTCTGAGCTGAAATGGCCTAGTATTAGATACTGAGCATTCAGATTATCAGCTAGTTGAGCAGTCTCAGCAGCAGTCATATGTTTTTTTGATTTAGCTGCATCTATCTTTTCTGCTAAAAATGTAGATTCTGCAAACAAATAAATTGGATTTTTAATTTCTGAATAATTAAATGATTTATAAGCTGTATCACTACAATAGACATATGAGAATGGTTGTGGTGGATCTGAAGTTATTTCATTATTTTTCAATAATTTACCAGTATTTTCATCTAAATAATCTCCACCTCGTTTTATGTTTTTTATGTCATTAATGCTGGGGTGGTAATATTCTATAAAACTTTTTAAAATATTTCTTGGCCTCAGCTTTTCTTTAATTAAAAAACCACAAGTAGGCACAGAATGGTCAAGAGGAAAAGAAAAAATCTCAAATTTATCTTCTTCTACAATTTTATTAGGATTATTAAAATCTAAAGGTATAAAATTAAAAGGGAAGTATTTTCCAAATAACTTTTCCTGAAAAATAATTTCTAAAATTGGAATTAAATTTTTATTTGCAAAGATGGTCAATGGCTTAGTCCTACCTAATAGTAGCATAGATGATAGTAGTCCAAATAATCCAAAAAAATGATCACCATGCAAATGAGAAATAAGGATATAATCTATATTAATTATTGAAAAACCAAAACGTTGCAATTGAATTTGAGTGCCTTCGCCGCAATCGATTAAAATATTTTTACCTTCAATTTTTATTATTTGTGATGGGCTAAATCGCTTATATAAAGGTAAAGAAGATCCACTACCTAAAATATTAACTTCTACCATTATTATGAAATTTTATAATTACCAAAATAATGATAATTATTATAATTTTTGTTCTACTGAGGTAGTGATATATGCTTCTATGAGATCACCCACCTTGATATCGTTAAAGTTTTTAATACCAATACCACAATCCTGACCTGTAAGTACTTCTTTGACATCATTTTGGAAGCGTTTGAGAGATGACATTTCGCCATCAAAAACAACTATTCCGTTTCTTATAAGTCTGACACGAGCATTTTTATCTATTTTACCATCTAAAACCATGCAGCCAGCGATATTACCCAATTTTTTAATTGAAAAAACTTGTCTAACCTCAGCTGTGCCCAGTATAGTTTCTTCAATAGTAGGTTCTAGCATACCCTCTATAGCTGATTTAATTTCTTCTATAGCATCATAAATTATGGAATAAGATTTTATTTGTATTTGCTCTTGCTCAGCCAGTTTACGAATAGCTGGTGCTGGTCGCACTTGGAAAGCAACAATTATGGCATTAGATGCAGCAGCTAGTAAGATATCTGATTCTGTAATAGCACCTACACCTTTATGAATAACATTTACTTGTACATGCTCATTAGATAGTTTTAATAAAGAATCACTCAATGCTTCTACTGAGCCGTCTACATCTCCTTTTACAATTAAATTTAATTCTTTAAAGTCACCAATAGCTATCCTACGACCAATTTCATCAAGAGTAATATGTTTTTTAGCTCTAATAGATTGCTCTCTGAGTAATTGCTGACGTTTGAGAGCTTTATCTTTAGCCTCTTTCTCAGATGGCATAACTAACAATTTGTCACCAGCTTGTGGTGCACCATTAAGTCCGAGAATTAAGGCAGGTGAGCTAGGACCAGCTTCTTTTTTAGGCTGATTTCTTTCATCAAACATTGCTCTTACTTTACCATAATAAACTCCAGCTAAAACAGGATCACCAATATGTAATGTACCATTATGAATTAAAACTGTAGCTACATAACCGCGCCCTTTTTCTAAGCCAGATTCTATAACAGTTCCTATTGCTGGTCTATTAGGATTTGCTTTTAAATCCATTAAATCTGCTTGTAGGAGTACTTTTTCTAATAGTTTATCGACATTTAATCCTTCTTTAGCTGATATTTCTTGAGATTGATAGTTACCACCCCAATCTTCTACAAGAATATTCATATTTGCTAATTGTTCTTTGATTTTTTCAGGATTAGCATTAGGTTTATCTATTTTATTAATAGCAAAAATCATTGGCACACCAGCTGCACGAGCGTGATTGATAGCTTCTACAGTTTGCGGCATCACTTGTTCATCAGCAGCAATAACTATAATAGCTATATCAGTAACTTTAGCACCTCTAGCTCGCATAGCAGTAAATGCTTCGTGACCAGGTGTATCTAAGAAGGTAATTTTACGACCATTTTGCAATGTTACTTCATAAGCTCCAATATGCTGTGTGATACCTCCTGCCTCTCCAGCTACTACATTAGTTTTACGTATAAAATCTAATAATTTTGTTTTACCATGATCTACGTGTCCCATTACAGTAACTACTGGATGTCGTGGTTGTAATGTTGATGGATCATCATCATATACTTCATCTTCTTTCTCATCTAAACTGATAAATTTAACTTCATAACCAAATTCATCAGCTACTAGTACTATTGTTTCTGCATCTAATCGAGAGTTGATAGTAGTAGTGAGGCCTAAATCAAAACATTTAGCTATAACCTCAGTAGGAGAGACATTCATCAAATTTGCTAATTCGCTAGTAGTTATAAACTCTGTTACCTCAATAACATTTTTAACTTCGTTATCGACATTTTTAGATAATCTTTGCTCTTTTTTAAGTTTTTTATACTGAGCTGGTGTAGTTTTAGGTTTAGCCTGAGCTTTTGCTAAAGTTTCTTTAATTTTTTGTGTTATTTCTTCATCAGTTAAAACATGCTCTTCTCTTTTTTTTCTATGTTGAAAATCTTTATCTCCAAATTTTTTATTATTTTTTTCTCGTTTTTGTGGTTGAGGCTTATTTACTACTTTATTGGCTGCAGCTTTATCATTATTATATTTAGGTTTTTCTTTATTGGCTTGATCTGTAGTAGTATTGTTTTTATCCCATTTTTTAAAACCTTTTTGATCAGCTTCAGCAACTTTTTTTATAGTTTTTTTCCTAGGTCGAGATGGTTGTTTTTTCTCATTACCATTAGATTTACTTTTTTTAGGATTTACCTCATCTAAATCAATTTTATATTTAACT
Organism: Bacteroidales bacterium; assembly: GCA_018056215.1. Taxonomy (GTDB): domain Bacteria; phylum Bacteroidota; class Bacteroidia; order Bacteroidales; family DTU049; genus DTU049. Next base: position 5,227 of record JAGPGB010000046.1, read on the forward strand.
TTTAAGTTAATTTCTTGCAAATATGGTTTATCAGATGTATCAGTGGTTATTTCTTTAGCGTCTTTGTTAATTTCGATGATATCTGGTTCAGTCTTAGTATCTATTATTTCTGTTTGGGGAGTTTCTTGTTCAACTATTTTTTCTGTAACTTGTTCATTTTCTGTAATATTCTCAGTAGTTATTTTTAATTGCGATTCAGTTTCGCTTTCTACAACTTCAGGTTTATTTTCGATAACTTCTTGTTTATTTTCTATATGTTCAGGTTTATTTTCAGTTTCTAATTCTTTATCTAAATCTAAGTTTTTTTCTACATTTTTAATTTTAGGTTCTTTATATTTAGTTTTCTCTGCTTTTTCTTTAGATTTAGGAGTAGTAGATTTTTCTTTAGTAGATTTTTCAGTTTCTTTGTTTAGATCTATTTTACCTTTTACCTTGAGATTGAACTCAAAAGGAGCATTTTCAGTTTCTTTAGGTTGTTCTTTTTCAATTATTTTATCTTCATTAGTAGTAGTTTTAGTTTCCTCTACGATATTTTTATCGGTTTTATCTTTTTGAGTATCTATGTTATAATTTTGCTTAATAATCAAATAAGCATCTTCGCTAATACGATCGTTAGGAGTATTCACTTTGATACCATTAGATTTTAATAGTTCTTGCAATTCAGCAAATGTAACGCCTAACTCACGTGTGAGCTGATTTAATCTATATGTTTTTATTTCATTCATAATAAAAATCTCACTACAAAATTAATCTATATTTTTCAAAATATAATTTGTCAAATTTTAAAATCATCATCATTAATAATTTTATAAAAATATAAACTTTTCTAATTAATTTCATTCAAATTCTGCTCTAATTATTTTTTGTATTTCTTCGACGGTTTCTTCCTCGAAATCAGCTAAATCAGCCAAATCTTTTACTGAATAAGAGAGAACTTTTTTAGCAGTATCGCAGCCAATAGCTTTTAATTGATTAATAATCCATTGGTCAATGACATCACTAAACTCTTGGATGTCGATATCCTCTTCTTCACCTTCTTCGAGTTCGCGATAAACCTCAATATCATAACCAGTGATACGTGAAGCTAATTCAATATTTTGTCCATTTTTACCGATGGCAAAAGATATTTGATCAGGTTTCACAATTACTATGGCTTTATCACCTTCTAATTGGATATCAGTTATCTTAGCGGGAGCTAGAGCTCTTTGAATAAATAATTTAGGATTATTCGAGAAATTGATAACATCTATATTTTCATTTCTTAGTTCTTGAATAACTGGGAAAATACGAGAGCCTTTAACTCCCACACAAGCACCTACAGGGTCTATGCGGTCATCATATGATTCGACAGCTACTTTAGCTCTCACTCCTGGTATACGAGCTATTTTGCGAATAGTGATTAGTCCATCAGCTATTTCTGGAACTTCTTGTTCCATCAGACGAGCTAAAAATTCTGTACTAGTACGGGATAAATAAATATATGGTGAGCCAGCTCTATTTTCTATTTTATAGATAGATGCTCTAATAGTATCACCTTTTTTATAATGATCTCCTGGTATCATTTGATCTTTTGTCAAAACTAATTCTATGCCATCTTCATCTACAACTATTATTTCATTTTTTAATACTTGATGTACCTCGCCTACAACTAACTCACCTATTTGATCATTGTATTTATCGAAAGTTACTTGATTTTCAAATTCAGTGATACGTGCTTTCATCATTTGTAGAATAGTTTGAATTTCTCTACGTGAGAAATTTTCAATTCCATAAGGCTCTGTAACTTCCTCTCCGATCATAAAGTCTGGTTCTATCCTGAGAGCGTCTTTTAGTTCTATCTGTGTATTTGGATCTTCTAATTCGCCGTCTGGCACTATAATTCTATTTCTCCATAATTCAATATCTCCAGTTTCTGGATTTACTGCAAAATAAAAATTCGAAGCATCACCATATTTTTTTTCTAAGACACCTTTAAAAATTTCGTCTAATAACTCCATCAAAGTCTCTTTGTCTATCCCTTTAATATCTTGAAATTCATTAAAAGCTTCTAATAAACTTATTGTTGCCATAATTTTAATTTTTACAATTTTAAAATTTCTTTACATTCCTTGATTTGTGATAAATCAATAATTTTTTCTTCTTTTTCTTTTTTATTATTTCTATTTTGTATTTCTATAGTTAATTTTTCTGCTTCATAATTAATTAATTTACATTTAATTATTTGGTTATCAATTGTTTTTATTTGTAATAAATGACCAATATGTTTAGGATATTGTCTAGCATTTGTTAGAGGATTTCCTATACCATGAGATGACACATCTAATTGATAATCATCATTTAATTTAGACAAATTTTTTTCGATATATCTACTCACTTTTACACAGTCATCAATAGTAATGTTAGTATCACTATCTAGGTAAACATTAATTTTACCGAGATTATCGATATCTAATCTTGTTAAAAAAATACTTGTTCCTTCTGTTATTTCCTCTACAAGCTTTTGAATATACTCTTTATCTATCATAATTTTTATTAAAAATAAAGGGAGCTAAATGCCCCCTCTCAATTAATCATGCTGTCCGACCAGGATTCGAACCTGGACAGGCAGAACCAAAATCTGCAGTGCTGCCGTTACACCATCGGACATTTTTATTTTGCAAAATTACAAATTTATTTTTATA
>JAGPGB010000047.1 GCA_018056215.1 Bacteroidales bacterium
TCTCTTCGTCCAGTTAATATTTTATGAGGATAAGATTGATGTCCTACATCCCAAATGATTTTATCTGATGGACTATTAAATACATAATGTAAGGCTATAGCCAGCTCTACTACACCTAGATTAGCTCCTACATGACCAGGAGTATTACACATTACTTCTATTATATATTCTCTGATTTCTTGTGCTACTACTTTTAGCTCCTCTAGAGAATATTTTTTCAAATCCTCGGGTCCATTAATTTTATCCAAATGTGGATACTCTATCATCATTTTTAATTTATACAAAATTATTTATAATTTTTAAAATAAAATCGAATATGATAAATATTTTAGTATTATAATCTAAAGCCAAATTGTTTATAATTACGTAGGCATCTTATTTTTAGTATGTAATTATTTCAATTATTCTATTTGCTGCTTTTAAGAGTTTTATTTTAATATTTTTTAAATCAATTTTTATGTATTTTTGCTAAAAATTATATTTTATGATTAGACAGGAATTAATAAACCCTAAAAGTATTGTTGTAGTAGGAGCATCTAATAATGTGCAAAAGCCAGGTGGTAAAATTCTAAAAAATATAATAGATCACAAATATAAAGGACAATTATTTGTGGTTAACCCTGGTGCAGACATAGTGCAAGGAATTAAATCTTATTCATCTGTTGATGAATTACCAGAAAATATTGATTTAGCTATTTTAGCTATTGCTTCGCATTTATGTCCTGATGCTGTAGATATTTTAGCTAATAAAAAAGGAGTAAAAACATTTATAATTATTTCAGCTGGTTTCGCAGAAGAAAGTAAAGAAGGAGCAATGCTAGAAAAGCGGATTGTAGATACTATAAACTCTGTAAATGGTAGTTTAATAGGACCTAATTGTACTGGAGTTTTCAATACTAATTATGCAGGTATTTTTACTACACCTATTCCAGAGCCTAATCCTCAGGGCTGTGATTTTATTACTGCTAGTGGTGCTACGGGTGTATTTATAGTAGATTTATGTATAGTTAGAGGCTTGCCTTTTTCTAGTATTTATTCAGTAGGTAATAGTGCACAATTAGGTGTAGAAGATATTTTAGAATATATGGATGAGACTTTTGATCCGCTAACAAGTTCAAAAGTAAAATTATTGTACATGGAGAATGTGAAGAAGCCACAAAAACTCCTTAAACATGCCCAATCATTAATATCAAAAGGATGTAAAATAGCTGCTATTAAAGCTGGTTATTCTGAGGCTGGCTCGAGGGCTGCTGCTTCTCATACTGGTGCAATGATAACTGCTGATATAGGTGTGGATGCATTATTTAAAAAAGCAGGTATTGTACGTTGCTATGGTAGAGATGATTTAGTAACAGTTGCTTCCATATTTATGCATAAAGAATTAACAGGTAAACGTCTAGCTATCATCACTCATGCTGGTGGTCCTGCTGTCATGCTGACAGATGCTCTATCTCATAGTAATTTAGAAATACCTCCTCTCAAAGGCGAAAAAGCTCAAGAGCTCCTTTCATATCTTTTCCCAGGTTCTTCGGTGAATAATCCTATAGATTTTTTGGCTACCGGTACAGCTGAACAATTAGGTATTATTTTAGATTATTGTGAAAATGAATTTGATGATATCGATGGTATGGTTGTAATATTTGGTAGTCCAGGACTATTCCCTATTTTCGATGTCTATAATGTTTTACACGAAAAAATGTTAACTTGCAAAAAACCTATTTATCCTATTCTACCATGCGAAATAGAAGTTGGTGAAGAAGTAAAAGATTTTATTTCTAAAGGGCATGTTCGTTTTCCTGATGAAGTACTTTTTGCTAGGGGTTTGATTTCTGTTTTTAATACACCTAAACCACAGTTAAACATTGCTTTACCTGAAATTGATAAAAATACTATTCGTAATGTTATTGATAATAGCGATGATGGATTTTTGCCTCCAGTTATGGTATCTCAACTATTAGATGCAGCAGGTATCCCTAGAGCTAAAGAAATCGTTGTTAGTAATATTCAAGAAATAGATAGTGCGTTGAGAGAAATTTCCTATCCTTTAGTAATGAAAGTGGTAGGGCCTATACATAAAACAGATGTAGGTGGTGTAGTATTAAATGTAGAAACTAAAGAGCAGTTATTGAGTGAATTTGAAAGATTAATGAAAATCCAAGATGCTAAAGGTGTCCTTTTACAACCTATGCTTAGTGGATTAGAATTATTTATTGGGGGCAAAAAGGAAGGTGATTTCGGACATTTAGTTACTGCGGGGTTAGGTGGTATATTTGTAGAAGTTCTTAAGGATATCCAAACTGCTCTTTCACCTATTACATTTGATGAAGCTTTGACGATGATACATAATCTGAAAGGCTATAAACTAGTAAAGGGTGTTAGAGGTAGTAATGGGGTAGATGAGAATGTTTTTGCAAATATTATACAACGTGTAAGTGCTCTAATGACTATTGCTCCTGAAATTGCAGAAATGGATATAAATCCTTTATTGGGCGATGGCTCTAATGTAATAGCAGTAGATGCCAGAATAAATATTATAAAACATTGATATTTTGTGTATTTAAAAATTTTTTATTTAATTTTGCATAATTAATTCAGTCTTATGAAGAAAGTTTTAGTATATCTTTTTTTATTCAATGTGATTAGTTTTGCATTTGCCCAGAATTATTCTGTTGTAAATGTAAAAGTAGAAGATTCACAAAATCACAATAACATTGCTACTGCCGAGGTATCAATTGGTGAATTAAAGTCAACAACTAATGAAGATGGTATTGCTTCATTTAAAATTGTACCCGGTATATATGGTATTTCAGTGAATGCTACAGCTTATCAGCCTTACAATGACATTATAGATCTAACGTCTTCTAAGGATACAACTATTGTGATTCCTTTAACAAAGGGATTATCTCAACCTGTTCAGCAAGAGCTAGCGAGAGAGCAGGAGTTAGAAATTGTAAATGATGATCTTGATAGAGGTATATCATTAAATCCATTACTCCTTACTTCTCGAGATCCCTATCTTAACCTGGCTTCTTACAATTTAAGTGCAGGTTCATTTTCTCCTCGTGGTATCGAGCGTGGTGGCTATGAGTCATACATTAATCAAGTTTTGCTTTACAATCCAGAGTTAGATAGAGTTAATTATTCTGATATTAGTGGATTAAATGATGCAACTAGATATTCTGATGATTCCTATGGATTAGAGCCACTATATATGAGTTTTGGTGATATTATGGGCGTATCTAATATTTTAGCTACACCTTCTCACATTAGAATGGGACATCAGATTAGCTATGGTATTAGTAATAAATCTTGGGAACAGAGATTAATGTATACTTATAATAGTGGAATTATGCAAAATGGATGGGGCTTCGCTGCTGCTTATTCTCATCGATATGCTTATGATACATATGTGCCAGGCACTTGGCTGCAAGCAGATGCTTTGTTTTTCTCTGCTGAGAAGCGTTTTTCAGAGCGTCATAGTTTGTCTGCTACTATCTTTGCTAGTCCACAAAAAAGAGCTTTAGCTTCTCCTACTGTCAAAGAAGCTCAAGAATTAGTTGATGATCCTTATTATAATCCTAACTGGGGTGTACAAAATGGTGAAAAACGTAATGCTAGAGTAAGGACTACTTTTAAACCATATTTAATATTAAATGATGAGTATAAATTTAATGATAAGCTAACTTGGACAAATGCTTTTGGTTTTACCACTGGCATTTATGGTACTACTAGACTAAATTGGTATAATGCTCCTGATCCCAGACCAGACTATTACAGATATTTACCTAGCTATCAAACAGATCCGCAAATTGCAGAAATAGTTGCACAAAGATGGCAAAATGACATTACAGTTAGTCAAATTAATTGGGATAAACTTTATCAAATTAATTATTTAGCTAATTTAGATGGTAAATTTGCTAGATATATTATAGAGGATGTACATAATGATCCTACTTATTTCTACTATGCTAGCAATATTAAATATACTTTTAATCCATCGAGCATTATATATGGTGGTTTGCAAGCATATCATTATGAAACTCATAATTATAAAAAAATTAGTGATTTATTAGGAGCTAATTATTATTTAGATATAGATCAATATGCAGAAAGAGATTTCCCAGATAATCCTGAGATGCTTTATAATAATTTAGATGATCCTAATAGACAACTACATGTAGGAGATGTTTTTGGTTATAATTATAAACTAAATACTAATGAAGTAAACTTATGGACACAATATAAGCAAACTTTACCAAGAGTAGATTATTTCGTAGCTGGCAAAATAGGTTTTAGCAATAAATATAGGAATGGTTTATACAGAAGTGGTAGATTTCCTGACAATAGTAAAGGAAAATCTGAGCAAGTTAATGACCTTGTAGGTGGTTTAAAAACTGGAGCTACCTTAAAAATTTCAGGTAAACATTATATAAAAGCTAATATTGCTGGATTTACAAAACCACAATCTAATTTAGATATATTCCTTTCTCCTTATAATAGTAATAGAATCAATAATGATATTACAGCACAAAAAGTATTATCTGGTGATATTGGATATCATTTTAATTTCAAATTTTTACGTGGTCGCATCACTGCTTATCAAACTTATATATTAGATCATATGGATATGCGTGGTTTTTATCATGATGAATACCAAACATATGTTTATATGTCTTTATCTAACATGGATGAATTATATCAAGGATTAGAATTAGGGTTAGAAGCTAATATCATACCTGATTTATCTATCTCTGCTGCTGGCAATTTAGGTAATTATAGATACATTAGTAGATTCAAAGCAAACGTTAGCTTCGATAATCTCTCTCGTCCAGATACTAGCTATACAGTATATAGTAAAAATTTCTATATTCCTAATGTACCTCAGAGAGCTGCTAGTGTTGCAATAAATTATAAACCTAATTACTGGTGGTTTACTCTTGTATTTAACTATTTCGATGAAATGTACATGGATTTCAATCCTGAACGACGTACACAATTTGCTCTTAACAATTTAGGTCCTGATGATCCACTAATTAATGATATAATTGCACAGCAAGAGCTATCTAGTGGATTCACTTTAGATTTTTCTGTTAGCAAATCTTGGATGATAAAACATAAATATCGTTTAGGTGTTAATTTCTTTTTAAATAATATCCTTGATAATCAAAAATTGGCACTCTTTGCTTTTGAGCAATCACGCTTCGATTTTGATACCAAAAATATTGATAAATTTCCACCGAAATATATGTATGCTTATGGCAGAACATACATGTTATTAATAAAACTTAGTTTTTAATCATTAAAAAAATAAAAATATATGAAAATTATAAAAAATTTTATTTTAATTGCGAGTATGATGTTTTTATTCGCAGGATGTGTGGACGATGAGTTTGATGTACCACCAATAGATATACCACACGTAGATTTCGAGGCTAATACCACTATTGCAGAGCTGAAAGCTATGTATAGCGGTGGGTTAGACAGTATAGATAGTAATATCATCATTACTGGTATAGTAGTGGCAAATGATGAATCAGGTAATTTCTATAAACAATTAGAAATACAAGATAATACTGGTGGAATAGAGGTGAGAGTAGATAGATATGATTTATATACTCAATATAAGGTCGGACAAAGAATTTATATTAAATGCCAAGGTCTATTTTTAGGCAATTATGGTGGATTAGTTCAAATAGGATATAAATATGAAGGAGCTATAGGTAGAATACCTGATGCTATAGTAGATCAACATATTTTCAGAGATAGCCTTCCTGGTACACCTCCAGCACCTATTAATACTACAATTCCAGGATTAAATTCTAACTATTTGAGTATGTTAATTCAGATAGATTCTGTACACTTTGCAGAAGTAGGTTCTAAATTTGCTGAATCAGATGCTATTACTAATAGAACAATCATAGACAGAGATGGACACACATTAATATTGAGAACATCTAATTATGCAAATTTCGCTTCAGAATTATTACCTGCTGGTGAGGGAAGCATAAGAGGTATATTGTCTATCTATAACGGCACTTATCAATTGTATATTCGCGATTTAAATGATTTAGTAAATTGGAATGAAAATACTAGTTTACCTTTTTTAGAAACATTCTCTTCTAATCCTTTAACTAGCAATACTTGGTTGACATTTAGTGCTGCTAGTAGTAAGAATTGGACTTATAATAGCTCTAATGGCAACCCAGGTGGATGTATGGAAATTAATGGATATGGTGCAGATGGAGCTTCAGACGATTGGCTTATTTCTCCTGAAATTAATCTAACAAATGCTACAGCAGCTTCAATAAAATTCGAATTATGGACACAATATAGTGACGCTGGTTTTCCTCAACCTATGGAAATATATATTTTAGAGAATTATACTAGTGGTGATCCCTCATCATCTGCTACAAATATAACAAGTCGATGTGCTATACCAGCAGCTAATAGCAAAGTATGGACATCAAGTGGCACAGTAGATGTATCTGATTTTATAGGTAAAAAAGTACGTTTAGCACTCCACTATAGGTCAAGTGGCGCAGCATCTTCTACATCTACTCTATGGAGGGTAGATAATGTAGCCATAGATTTTTAATAAAAAGGAATTATAATTAATAAAAAAGCTCGCCTTTTGGCGAGCTTTTTTATTTTTGTTAATTTGGAATATTCTACTTTTGAACAGCACCGCTGAGAGTAGAACCAGCTTTAAATTTCACTACTTTTTTTGCAGGAATTTTAATTGGTTTTCCTGTTCTAGGATCTCTTCCTTCACGTGCTTTTCTTTGTACAACTTCAAAGCTACCAAAACCTACTAAGGTAACTTTGTCTTTTTTAGCTACTGCTTTTTTAACAGAACTCATAAAAGCATCTAATGCTTTTCTAGCATCAGCTTTTGTTAAGCCGCTTTCTTTTGCCATTGCTGAAATTAATTCTTCCTTATTCATATTTTTTTGTTTTAGGGGTTGAATTTTACTAATGCAAAATTATATATTTTTTTTAATATGCAAATATATAGACATTTTTTATTAAAATACTTTATAAATATTGTAAAAACTAGTATTAATTAAAATAAAAAAAAGCTAAACCAATATATTATCTTCATAAATTATTTTTTTACATTTTAGCAAAAATGATTTACTTTGTGATAAATATTAAAAAAATGGAAGATATAATTTCTAAAGCATTTGAAAATAGAGAACTTCTAGAGGATGAAAAAATTCAAAAGTCGATATTTAGTGTTATCGATCAATTAAACAATGGTACAATACGTGTAGCAGAGCCCAAAGGAGATAATTGGATTGTAAATGAATGGGTGAAAAAAGCTATTTTATTGTACTTTGCAATAACTAAAACTAAAAAAATTGAAATGGGTCCCTTGGAATTTAATGATAAAATACCACTGAAAAGTGGTTATGACAAATTAAATGTAAGAGTAGTCCCTACAGGTATAGCTAGATATGGGAGTTATTTAGCCCCTGGAGTTGTTCTAATGCCAGGTTATGTAAATATTGGTGCATATGTAGATAGCGGAACTATGATAGATACATGGGTTACAGTTGGTTCGTGCGCTCAAATAGGTAAAAATGTACATTTAAGTGGTGGGGTAGGCATTGGAGGTGTCTTAGAACCTATTCAAGCTAATCCAGTAATAATAGAAAATAATTGCTTTATAGGATCTCGATCTATAATAGTAGAAGGTGCTAGAATATGTGAAGGAGCAGTAATAGCTGCAGGAACTATTATCAC
>JAGPGB010000048.1 GCA_018056215.1 Bacteroidales bacterium
TAATTATTATTCTATTTCAGTAAAATCTAACTCACTACCTAGTAAACTATGAGGTATGAAATAAATTAAAATTTGTATAGCAGCTGCCACAATTATCCAAGTTTTGTAATGAGCTTTATTTTTTTTCATTTGCCAAATAGCTATAATCCAAAATATCAGTGATATGAGCGTTTTAGTATCAGTGAGATCATTGCCTACAGGCCAGCCTGTCCAGAATGCACCAAAAGCATATTTCTGCACTATCGCCCCTAATATCATTCCACCAAGCAAAATAGAAATAAAAGCTCCATAAACAAAATTGTGCAACTGTTTATCTCTATTAAAAATTACAAAAAATATCGACCCTATTGCAAAAAATATTGATAAAAACATTAGCAACACATGAGGTATCAAAACATATGCTGGTACAGGATCTTTGTATCTCAATATCACATGTTTTCCTTTATTATTTAAAATTACTTGTTTATCATGATCCTTTAGTACAACCTCATAAATCATTTTGCCAGCTGCGGGCAATTGTGGTAGTGAACCTATCAATTTGCCATTTTCGTATTTCATAGTTTGTAGTTGCCAATCATCATTACTTTTGAATCTTTTGTAAATCAAAAGTCCATTAGCTGTAGTATCTCCTACTTCTATCACTATCTCAGCATTATTTTTAGTCTCTGCACTTCGTGGGAGCTCATATTTGATTTCATTTCCTTTATAATACACTTTGCCACTTACTGGGTATGTAGGTCCAGTAATTCGTTGAAAATATGCTATAGCACATGCTAAAATTATAGAAATTATATAAATAATCCAATTTCTCATATCAAAAAAAATAAATATGATATCAAAAATCTACACCAAGATTATACATCATAAAAGCAAAAACATCGGTTACCTCATCTATTATTTTAGACATTGGCTTGCCACCACCATGACCTGCTTCAGTTTCTATTCTTATCAAAACAGGATTATTACCGGTTTGTTTTTCTTGTAGAGTAGCAATAAATTTAAATGAATGAGCAGGCACTACTCTATCATCATGATCAGCAGTAGTTACCAAAGTAGCAGGATATTCTACACCTTCACGAATATTATGAAGTGGAGAGTAAGCATATAAATATTTAAAATCTTCAGGATTATCGCTGCTACCATAGTCACCTACCCATGCCCAGCCAATTGTGAATTTATGATAACGTAGCATGTCCATTACACCTACAGCAGGCAGAGCTACTTTAAATAAATCTGGTCTCTGAGTCATCACTGCACCTACTAATAAGCCACCATTAGAGCCACCATTTATAGCTAATTTAGATGGAGAAGTATAGTTATGAGAGATTAAATATTCTGCAGCAGCAATGAAATCATCAAAAACATTTTGTTTTCGTTCTTTTATACCTGCTTCGTGCCATTTTTTGCCATATTCTCCACCACCACGTATATTAGGCACAGCATATATACCACCTTTTTCTAAAAATGGAATTACCTTTATGCTAAATGTTGGTAATACACTGATATTAAAGCCACCATATCCATATAGCAATGTGGGATTATTCCCATCCAATTTAATATCTTTTTTATGAGTAATAAACATTGGAATTTGTGTACCATCTTTTGAAGTGTAAAATACTTGCTCAGTGATATAATCATCAGGATTAAATTTCAATGATGTTTTGAAAAATTCTGTTAGCGTTTTAGTATCTGCATTATATTGAAAAATCGTAGGTGGATAAATATATGAAGTAAAAGTAAAATAAACATTGTTATGCTCAAAATATGTACTAATATCTGTAATTGTCCCTATCGCTGGCAGTTTAATTTCATTTAATATTTTACCAGTTTTATCTGCTAAATACAGTTTACTTTTCACATCTTGTTGATAGTGAATAACCCAATAGTCTTTAGTAGCAGATATCCCATTTAGCACATCTTTGCTCTCATTAATAACTGTTTCTATTGTGAATGGTTGTTTATCTAAAACTACTTTGATCAATTTATAATTAGGAGCACTATCATTAGTCATAAAATAAGCTACATTGTCGATAATATCTACTAAAGCATAATCATTTTCGAAACCACTAAATAATAATTGAAAACTATTTTTTTTAATTGGTAATTTAGACACATATAATTGCAGACCACTAGTAGCCTCAGTTTCATATAAAAAAGCATATTTTTCATCTTTATCTGTTTGTATAGCATAATTTCTAAGAGGATAATCATTATTTTCATATATTAATTTATCTTTTTGATGAGTAGTACCTAACTTGTGGTAATAAACTTTATGATATTCGTTTTTTGCTGTTAGAGCTTTAGAGGAGTCTTTAATTTCATAACCACTATAAAAGAACCCATCTTTATACCAAGCAATATCAGTAAATTTAGCCCATTTAATATGATCTGGTAGCAATCGCATTGCCTTCATGTCAAAAACAAAAATTTCTACCCAATCGCTGCCAGCTTTAGAAATGCCATAAGCTAAATATTTATTGTCATGAGAAAAAGATAAGGCACTTAATGCAGTCGTACCCTTAGCATCCCATTGATTAGGGTCTAAAATTACACGTTCTACGCCAGATTTAACATCTTTTTGGTAGAAAACACTTTGATTTTGCAAACCTGTGTTTTTGAAATAATAAATTTTATCTTGTCTCTCTGATGGTGTGCCCATACGTTCGAAATTCCATATTTCTTCATAATATTTTCTCAGTTTATCTCTAAAAGGAATTTTTTCTAAATATGAGAATGTGAGTTTATTTTGTTCTTGTATCCACTGTTTTGTTTCAGGACTGTTCTCGTCCTCTAACCATCGATACGGATCAGCTACCATCGTGCCGTGATAATTTTCTACAATATCTACTTTTTTAGTTTTAGGATATTGCAACTGTTGTGCATTAATTATATTCATAATTATCATCATTAAAACAAAGAAAATAATTTTTTTCATAGTTTTTTTACAAATATAAGTTAAAATTTGGTAAGTTATTATATTTATAAACTTATATACCTAAAAATGAAATTTTCATTATAAAACGACTTTTAATAATTATAAAAAAGAAAAAATATTATATAAAAATTTTTTATAAATTTGTATACATAAAAAATATTATTATCAATGATATATAAGAGCTTAACAAAAAAACTTTTATAATAGTCTAAAATAACATAAATATTTTTTATTTGTAAAAAAGTTAATAACTTTACAAAAAACAAAGAAAAAAAACGTGTTTGTAATGGAAAGCGAAACTATCGGAGTAAAGAATATAACAAGAGAAGACATCTATCATGTACTAAAAACAGTATTTGGTTATGATAATTTCAAACTATATCAGGAAGAGATCATTAATAGTTTGCTAAATGGTAACGATACTTTTGTGGTGATGCCTACTGGTGGAGGTAAATCTCTTACTTATCAATTACCAGCTTTATTATGTGATGGAACAGCAATAATTATTTCTCCTTTATTAGCATTAATGAAAAATCAAGTAGATATTATCAGAAATATTTATGCAGATGACAAAATAGCACATATGCTAAATAGTACTTTGCCACGTAGAGAGCTAAAACAAATATTCGAAGATCTCTCAAATGGTAAAACTAAAATGCTTTTTATAGCTCCAGAATCATTAAAAAAAGAATCTTATACAGAATTTTTCAAAAATTTGCAAATATCTTTTTTTGCTATTGATGAAGCACATTGTATATCTGAATGGGGGCATGATTTTAGACCAGAATATCGAATGATCAGACCAATGATAGATACCATAGGCCAAAATGTGCCTGTAATTTCTCTTACTGCTACCGCTACTCCTAAAGTGCAAGAAGATATTATCAAAAATTTAAAATTAAAAAATCCAAATATTTATATTTCTAGTTTTAATAGACCAAATCTGTATTATGAGGTGAGACCTAAAACTAAAAATATTAATAAAGAATTGATACAATTAGTGAGAGAAAGGGAAGGTAAAAGTGGCATAATTTATTGCATGATGAGAAAAACAACTGAAAAAATTGCAGAATTGTTGCAAGCTAATGGTTTCAAAGCATTACCATATCATGCTGGCTTGAGTGGAGCTGTGAGACGACAAACACAAGATTTATTTCTGAGACAAGATATAGACATTATAGTTGCTACAATAGCTTTTGGCATGGGAATTGACAAACCAGATGTCAGATACATTATTCATTATGACATGCCCAAAAGCCTAGAAGCATATTATCAAGAGACGGGACGAGCTGGTAGAGATGGTGGCGAAGGTGATTGCATAGCTTTTTATAATGAAGATGATCTGATTAAGTTTGATAAAATGGAGCAAAATAATCGTGGCGTTGCTGAAAAAGAAATTTCTGACTTGATAATGTATGAGACTATTTCTTATGCAGAGAGTACTATTTGTAGAAGAAAATTGCTTTTACACTATTTCGGAGAAGATTACAAAGAAGATAATTGTCATAGCTGCGATAATTGTATCTATCCTAAAACACAGTTTGATGCTAAAAAAGAAATTTTAACTGTTTTAAAAGCTATTGATGAGACAAAAGAACAGTATAAAGCTAAAATGATTGTTAAAATCCTTCTTGGTAACGACAAAGATAAAGCTTCATTGAAACATTTCAAAGCTGAAAAACTAGAAAGTTATAGTGCTGGTGCAGAAAACGACGAAAAATTTTGGAATTCAATTATTAGACAAATATTAATTTTGAATTTTTTAAAAAAAGATATCAATAATTATGGTGTCTTAAAAATAACAGAAAAAGGAAGAGAATTTTTAACAAACCCGAAAAGTATTATGCTTACAAGAGATAGAGATTTTTCTAATGACAATGAGGAATTAGATGATGAAATGAAAATGAAAGGTGGCTCTGGTGCTGATATGATATTGCTCAAAATGCTTAAAGATCTTCGCAATCAAATAGCAAAACAAAATAATCTACCACCATTTGTCATCTTTCAAGATCCCTCATTAGAGGAAATGACTATACAATATCCTATTACACTGGATGAATTGCAAAATATCACTGGTGTAGGTGTAGGAAAAGCCCAAAAGTATGGTCAGCCTTTTGTAGATCTGATAAAGCAATATGTAGACGAGAATGAAATAGAACGTCCTAATGATATTATCATTAGATCATCTGCTAACGCTTCTAGTCTTAAAATATTTATTATTCAAAGCATCGACCGCAAAATCCCTCTCGATGAAATTGCTAATGCCAAAAATTTATCTTTTGATGAACTACTCGATCAAATAGATAAAATCGTTGCTAGTGGCATACGTATCGATATAGATTATTTCATCGATGACGTCATAGATCCTTATCATCAAGAAGAAATTTATGATTATTTCAGAACTGCTAGCACAGATGACATTCAGCAAGCTTTAGAAGAACTTGGTGAAAACGAATATACTGAAGAAGAAATTCGCCTAATGCGCATCAAATTTATCTCAGAAATGGGTAATTAATCTCTATTAACATTATTAAAAAAATAAAATTATGGAAGAAGAACAAAATTTAATTAATAACAATAGTAATAATGAGCCAGATAATAATTTTTCTGCTCCTATTGAAAATCAAGAAACTCAATCAACTAAAAAATGTAAAAATAATCGCAATTGCAACTTTCTGTGGCAATTAATACTTTCTATTCTAGTGATAGCATTAATAATATTACAATTTGTACCAATAAAAAAATCTCCAAAATCAACAATTGCTACAGCCACTACTGGTAAAATAGCTCATATTAATGTGGATACTATCATGTCTAAATATCCATTAGTAGATACTCTACAGAATAGATTGCAAAGACAGATAACTACATTAGAAACAGATTTGATGAATAAGCAAAATAGCTTACAAAAAAATATGCAAGCATACCAAAATGATATGCAAACAGGGAAAATTATTACTAAAGATGAAGCTAATAGACGTGAACAACAATTGATGAATGAACAACAACAGCTAGTAACGCTACGAGATCAATATGATGCTCAAATTCAGCAATTGCAAATGTCTATGCAAACCGAAATATTAGATAGTATAAAAAGTGCTGTTAAAAATGTACTTCCTGAGAATAGCTTTGATTATGTATTAGGATATTCTAATGAAGGAGCCATATTTTATGCTAACCCTAGTTTAGATATAACTAATGATGTTTTAACAGTTTTAAATAAACGACTTAAAAAATGAGAAATATCACAAAAATTTTTTTCATTTTATTTACTATTACAGTTTTTACTAGTTGTAAACAAGAATTAAAAAAAGTAATAGAAGAATCTTATCCAGATGGCAACCCAAAGGTTGTTTATTACTATGATAAAGATAATAATAAAGTAAAAATAGAGGAATACTATCCCAATGGGAAACTACAATATACGGGAGGTCTAAATAATGAATTGCGCCATGGTGAGTGGAAATATTATCATCCAAATGGTAAATTATGGTCTGAAGGCAAATATGAAAATGGGACAAGAATAGGCAAAAGTGCAACTTATTATGAAAATGGTAACCTTCGCATTAAAGGTGCTTACAAAGATGGCAAACCATATGGTAAATGGTATTTTTATGATGAAAATGGGAAATTAGTTGAGACAAAAAATTTCGATTGATTTATAATGGCAGATAATACATATTTAGTCGTTGGACTTGGTAATATTGGCTATGAATATGAACATTCTAGACATAATGTAGGTTTTGACGTTTTAGATTATTTTGTAGAAAAATATTCCTCCAGTTTTAAGCAGGATAGATATGCTTTCAGAGCTGATGTGAAAATTAAAAATAAACTATTTATTTGCATAAAACCAACTACATATATGAATCTGAGTGGCAAGGCAGTAAATTACTGGTTCAAAATGCTTGAAATACCATTATCAAATACTATAATTATTTATGATGATTTAGAATTGCCATTAGGTAAAATTAGAATAAAAGCAAAAGGTAGTGCTGGCACTCACAAAGGTCTAGGACATATTATAGAAACATTAAAAACTGAAGAAATCCCTCGTATGCGTATAGGTATTGACAATAATTTTTTGCCAGGACAGCAAATAGATTATGTTTTAGAAAAATGGCCCATAGATCAATGGGAAAAGATAACCAAAGTTTTTCCCGTAGCTTCTGATGCTATTTATACTTGGGCATTTGAAGGTATAGATAAAGCAATGAATAAATATAACAATATCTTAGTAGCATAATTTTTGTATATTAAAAAATTTAAAAAAATTAACTAATTAAAACTTTGAAATATGGCTAAAATGTTAGATTTAACAAAAGGAGATGAACGTAAAACTATTATCAAATATGCAGTGCCATTAATATTAGGTAGTGTTTTACAAAATCTATATTCACTAATTAATAGTATAATAGTAGGTAATTATTTGGGAAAAGAAGCATTAGCAGCAGTAGGAATATCATTCCCACTAATATTTGCAGTTATATCTTTAATAATAGGTTTTACAATTGGATTATCTATAGTAATCGGACAATATTATGGTAGTAAGCAATATGATAATTTGAAAAAATCTATCAGTACGAGCTACATAGTATTAGTGATTTTCGCTGTAATAATGACTACCTTTTCTATAGCTACTGGCAAATATTTATTGCAACTATTGGGAGCACAACCAGAGATATTATCTCAAGCTACCTCATATTTCAATGTATTTTGTTTAGGTTTTTTATTTGCTTTTCCTTTTAATGCTACTAATGCAGTT
>JAGPGB010000049.1 GCA_018056215.1 Bacteroidales bacterium
TAGCACCTAATCGTACAATAACCAAATCATTTTTATAACTTATGAAAATATATTGTCCTAAAAGGCCTACTGCCATCAAATTACCATCTGCATCTACTCTCCAATGATGATGATAGGATATTTCTCCATCTGTAGGCTGTTCTACATTAATTATTTCATTAATCCATTTCTCTGGTATTACTTGATTACCCATATAATTACCCTTATTCAAACAAACTAATCCAATTTTTGCATAATCTCTTGCTCTTGCATTTAACCCACAAAAAGCTTTTGCAGTAAGGTTCTTTGTATCATCTACATTTAGAGTAGCATCATATTCCATATGTAGAGGTTGCCACAATTTATTTTCATAGTATTGATACAATGGAGTACCTGTGGCATTCTCTATAGCTAATCCTAACAATAAAGTATTGACACTCTGATAATTATATTCTCCTCCAGGTTCTTTAATTAATTTTAATTTACGGATTTTCTTTTTTAGATTTTTACCATAATAATATTTACCAATTTCTGCAAAAGGATTGTAATAATTTTCATCAAATTTTAATCCAGATCTCATATCTAATAAATGTCTAAGAGTAACCTTACTCATATTTGTATCCTCAAAATCGCTAATGTATTTAGTAATCGGATCATCTACGCTATTAATATATCCCTCATCTATGGCTATTCCTAGCAATAGAGCTATAACACTTTTATTTGCTGAAAAAGATGTGTGTATAGAGCTGGCATCATATCCTGGTGCATAATATTCATAAATAATAGTATCATGTTTTAAAATCAAAAAAGCATTTGTTTTGCTCACCTGAAGCATATCTATGAATGTATGAGTATTTTTAAATTTATTTTTATTTTTCTTTAAAATAAAGTCTGGTGAGAACCAATTATCACTAGGAGATATATAATTAGTTTTAAGTGGTTGAGGATCTTTAGTATGTATAAGTAACTGAGGAAATTTTTTATAGTCATTCACGTCAGCTACATTATAAACAACCATTCTACCAAAATAGCAGCTATTAAGAGTAAAAGCTAGAGAAGATAAAATTATTCCTTTTTTCAAAATATTCATTTTTTTGCAAAAGTAATAATTGAATAATAAACTGATGAAAAAAATCAATTATCTTTGTAATAATATTATAAAGTGATGAATAATTTTTGGGCAATAATACCAGCTAGATATGGAAGCACTCGCTTTGTAGGTAAACCATTAGCACAAATAGATGGATTACCAATGATCATTCATGTATTAAATAATGTATCAAAAAGTAAAATCAAAAACATCTATGTGGCTACTGATGACAGTCGTATACATGATGTAGTTAATAATCATGGATACAATGCTATTATTACTAATATAAATCATAGAAATGGTACTGAACGCGTAAATGAAGCTACAAATATTTTGAATATTCCTGATAATGACTATATCATTAATATTCAAGGCGATGAACCTTTTATTTCTCCTAAATTGATAGATGATTTGATAGATTTCGTTTCAGATAAAAACATCAATTTAGCTACTGCAGCAACTTCTTTTGAGAATTTCGAAGAATTATTCTCTCCCAATAATATTAAAATCACTACTGATCTCAATGGTAAAGCTTTATATTTCAGTCGCTCTATTATTCCATACAAGAGAGATTTAGATTGCAAGGAATGGCTAAATGCATATCCATATAAGAAGCATATTGGTATTTATGTTTATGAAAAAAAAATTCTCAATGAATTAAACGAACTAAAACCTACATTGCTCGAAGAGACTGAAAAATTAGAACAACTCAGATGGTTAGACTATGGCTATAGTATTTATGTGATGAATACAGATTATAAAAGTATCAGTATAGATACTCCCGAGGATCTACAGAATATTAAGAAGTTTATTGTTTAATAAACTTCTTAGAAATAATCTGATTTTTTCCTGTTTTAAAAATAATCAAATAATTACCAGGAGCTAAATTGGTGATATCTATTGTCTTAGTAGTATTTGCTGCAATTTGTTCATTAAATATTACATTTTTTGTCAATAAATCTGTAAAAGACATAGTGAAATCTTTTCTATTTTTATTCTCAATAGTTAAAATATCATAAGCAGGATTAGGATAAATTGTTAAATTTAAATTATTAAAGTGCTGAATATCTACTATAATAGTTGGATTAATGGTTAAGATCCATTTCAGTGGATCAAAAGTAATATTATCAGGCATAGGTAAATGGATAATAAATTCTTGGTCTTGAGAATTATTATTTAGGATTATAGTAGTATCACTAAGAGAATTATAAGATAATAAAAAAGGAAGTGGCATTTCGAAGAAAGTACTTGCTACGCAAGATGCTTCTTGATGTACAGTTATACTAAAACTATTATCGTCTATTGCATTAACATAAAAAGTATAAATAGGATATCCTTCTCCATAAATCCAATCATTAAAGAATTCAGTTAGAGAAGTATCTGCAGCTTGTTCCATTATATCTTTGAAATCTTCTGTTTTAGCATAACTATATTTAAATGTTTCATAATATTCTCTTATGCCATCAAAAAATACAGTGTCACCTAGGATCCATCTAAGCATATGCAATGCATAAGCAGCTTTTCTATAGCTCAGGCGAGAATTAAAAATTACATCTACAGAAGTAGTATCATACACATATACTGAACCACATGGCAAATATGTAATAAAATTTATTGCATAGTCTTTCCAATTTGTGAAATCTTGAGGGAAAAATTTCTCTTGAGATAAAGCAGTGAAATAGGTAGCAAATCCTTCATTCAACCATATGTCATGCCATGAACCACAAGTAACTGCATCTCCATACCATTGATGTAACAATTCATGTGCTAATAGCTCATAATCAAAACTGCCAACAAAACTCACTGTTTGGTGCTCCATGCCACCGCCCCAACCAAAATGAACATGTCCATATCTCTCATCCATAAATGGATAAGGAGCTATTAATGAATCATAAAATTTTATTACTTTACTAAAATTTGTCATTGCATTCTGTGCATTAGTATATTCAGAGCTAAGCACATAATTATCAATTCTCAAATTGCCCTCTTGTAGGGGAACATAAGTATTAAAGTATTGATATGGGGCTACAGCAATAGCTACCAGATAAGCAGCTATAGGATATTTATGTTTCCAATGAGTTAAAGTTCTGCTATTACCTAAATCTATTGTAGCCTTTTCTAATCCATTTGCTACTGCTACATAACTGGATGGATGTTCTATAAAAATATCAATAGAATCTATTTTGTCACTTAAATCATTTTTACATGGCCACCAATCTGGAGCACCATATGGTTCAGACAAAGTCCATAACCACTGAGCGGAAGAGTAGAATGAACCGAAACCACTAGCTTCTGGAGTACCATGATAATAAACAATTATGCTATCTAAATTTTGTGAAATTAATGATAAATCTGATATTAGTAATTTTTTATTATTGTGAGAAAATGTAACCTCATTACCATGATAAATGACAGAATCTATTGCTAAACAACTATTAGCATCAAAGTCCATAGTATCTGCTGTTAATAAAGGAATAAATTTTGTTAAAACATAACCATTAACATCATCTGAGCCAGGATTAACATTTATGTATAATTTGTGATATTTGACATTGTAACTCTGTCCAATAAACTTTTCAGAACTATTAGCCATAGAACGAGGTTCAGCTGTAGGTATAGCCTGAGAAAACATTAACAAAGGACAAACGAAAAAAACAAATGAAAACCAATATTTTTTCATATCTAAAAATTATTAACTAATGAATATAAATTTTTTATTTTTCTCAATAGCTCAAAAGTATTATTAAGGGGCCATTGAGTTTCAGCATCACTGAGAGCAGACTGAGGATCTGGATGTACTTCTATGAAAATTCCATCAGCACCTGCTGATATGCCAGCTAGAGCAATAGTTGGTACATAGTTTCTCTGCCCGTGAGTAACTCCATCACTATGATTAGGCATTTGCACACTATGAGTAGCATCTATCAATATTGGATAACCAAAGGATTTCATACGTGGTATAGCTGTCATATCTACTACTAAATTATAATAACCAAACATTGTTCCTCTTTCTGTTAAAAAAATATTATTATTGCCAGTAGATTTTACTTTATCAATGGCAAATTGCATACTTTCTGGAGACATAAATTGTCCTTTTTTTATATTAATAGGTTTACCTGTTTTACCAGCAGATATCAGAAGCTCTGTTTGTCTACATAGGAATGCTGGTATTTGCAAATAATCTACATATTGGGCTACTTCTTCACATTCCCAACTTTCGTGTACATCTGTTATTACAGGTAGTTGATATGTATTATGTATTCCTTTCAATATTTCTAGAGCATTAATTCTAGGTATTCCTCTGAAACTATCTACTTTTGAACGATTAGCTTTCAAGTAACTACTTTTAAAAATTAAATTCAAATCTAATTCCTTAGCAATTTTTACGAGCTCTTCTGCCACTATGAAAGGCATTTTATCATCTTCTATCACACAAGGGCCAGCTATTAACCACATAATATTTACTTATTATTGTTATTACTAATATACATTTTAGATTTTTCTCCCAAATAGCCAGAATGATGGCGTTTAGCATATTCTTCTGCAGTAAAATTAATTTTTTTCATCATTAAAGTTACTAAAATATCTCCGATGACGGTCATTACTGTTGTAGATGTAGTAGGAGTGAGCCCGAGTGGACATACTTCTGGAGGATTGCCAGTAAGTAATGTTATATTAGCTTTTCTAGCCAATTCACTATTTCCATTGCCAGTAATAACTACTATAGGTATATTGGGAACTAATCTATTAGCCAATTCTATTAGTTGCAAAATTTCATTTGTTTTTCCAGAATTAGATACTAATAGTAAAATATCATTTTTCTGAATGACACCTAAATCGCCATGTTGTGCATCTGCAGGATGTAAAAATATTGCTGGAGTTCCAGTACTACTAAAAGTAGTAGCTATATTTAGAGCTATTTGCCCAGCTTTTCCCATACCAGAGGTAACTAATTTGCCATGTTTAATATGAATTTGCTCATATATTAAATCAATAGCTTCTGTATATTTATTATCTATTGGAATGTTTCTAATAGCATTAGCTTCACTCTCTATAATATCTGAAATATAAGAATCGAAATTCATTTTTTTACAAAATTACATAGTAATTTTAATATTAGAATTTAAAAAAAATTTTTTTATATTTTTGCTAAATTAAAAAATAATTAAAATGATGAATAATAATATAAAACGCATAGAAAAAGATACTATGGGAGAAATAGCAGTTCCTATAGATAAATACTGGGGAGCTCAGACAGAACGTAGTCGACTTAATTTTGAAATTGGTTCAGAGCTGATGCCAAAAGAAATAATACAAGCATTATCTATTATTAAAAAAGCTGCTGCTAGCACCAATGAAAATTTTGGCATTTTAAATCATAAAAAAGCTGAACTGATAATGAAAGTTTGCGATGAGATACTATTAGGCGAATTAGATGACAATTTTCCACTTGTAATATGGCAGACTGGCTCTGGCACACAAACTAATATGAATATTAATGAAGTTATTGCTAATAGAGCTCATGTACTTAATGGAGGTAAATTAGATGATACAGAAAAGATACTTCATCCTAATGATGATGTGAATAAAAGCCAATCTTCAAATGATGTTTTCCCATCAGCATCCAATATAGCAGCTTATACAGTATTAGTTAACAAAACTATTCCTGCACTAAAAAAATTAAAAGAAGCAATTGATACAAAAAGTAAAGAGTTTGAAAATATCATAAAGACAGGACGTACTCATACTATGGATGCTGTGCCACTAACACTAGGGCAAGAGTTCTCGGGATATGCTTCTCAGCTAGATTATAATATTAAAACCATAGAGCAATCTCTTATACATTTAGCTGAATTGCCTATCGGAGGTACAGCTGTTGGTACTGGACTTAATGCACCCAAAAATTTTGATATAGAAATTTGCAAAAAAATATCAGAATATACTAATTTGCCTTTTAAACCTGCAAGTAATAAATTCGAAGGAATATCTACGCGTGATGCTATAGTTGCTGCTAGTGCAGCACTGAAATATACAGCAGTTAGTTTATTTCACATTGTTAATAATATTCGTTTTTTGGCTAGTGGACCACGATGTGCAATAGGGGAGATAATATTACCTGCTAATGAGCCTGGCTCTAGCATTATGCCTGGCAAAGTAAATCCAACTCAAACAGAAGCCCTTACTATGGTTTGTGCTCAAATAATAGGTAATGATTTAGCTATTAATATTGGTGGTATGAACGGACATTTTCAACTTAATACTTTCATGCCTATGATCATTAATAATTTTTTAAAGTCTGCCAATTTGATGGCGGATGCATGTAATTCATTCTGCGATAAATGTGTGATAGGAATAAAAGCAAATATTAATAGAATAGAAATGCATCTAAATAATTCTCTAATGATGGCTACTGCACTAACACCTATCATTGGATATGATAAAACCTGTGCGATAGTAAAAAAAGCTTATGAAGAAAACATAACTTTAAAAGAAGCTACTTTATTATTAGGTTATTTATCTGCTGAAGATTACGATAAATTAGTAAATATTAAAAATATGATTTAAAAAATTAAAATAAATTAGTTAATAAGAAAATTGTTTTAAATTTGCAAATATCAAAAAAATATAAAAGTTATGGCAAAAAATATTCCCGAAGTAATAATGAGTAAAGTAAATTTAATAGGTGAAACTACAAATATAAATGGAGATCTATCAACAGATGATGATCTTAGAATTGACGGGATAGTAAATGGTAATATAAAATCTAATAAAAGAATAATTATAGGGCCAACGGCTAAAATAAATGGCAATATTTCTGCAAATACAATTGAAATAAATGGCACTGTAAAAGGGAATATTGAAGCTTCTGAAATTCTAATTTTGAAAGAAACCGCTATACTAGAAGGGGATATTTCTGTTACCAAATTATCAATAAATACCGGTGCTAAATTTAATGGTAAATGCTCAATGAATAATTTGACTAATTAATTTATTTAGTGAAAAAAGAAAATCTAGATAAATACATAAAATATAGCAACTTAGCAATACAAATGTTAGTGATAATCGTTGGCGGAGCATATTTAGGTAAATGGTTTGATAATAAGTATAATACAAATAATTTATATACAAGTATAATTGGTGTAATAGCTACCATACTAGCCATTTATATTGGCATTAGAGAGTTGATAAAAAATAAACATTAATGTGGAAATATTTTAGTATTTTTTCTGCTTTTAGCATTCTATTACCATTGCTATGGTTAATTTTTAAACCTATAGACATGACAATAATAATATTTTGGTTTGTTAATTTTATAGTTTTCTTATGTATAATACTTTTTATTAATTATAAAAAAAATTTATTAAAAAATAAACCCATAGTGTATTTAGCTATTGATGTGGTTAGACTTTTAACGGTTTTAATATTTTTTATAATTTATATTACAGTTTTTGATATGAAATATGCTATATCAAATGCTCACTTATTAATGTTTGTAGCCTTATATTTATACTTTTTATTTGCATACGTTTTTATTATATTGAAACAATTAAAATAGAAATTT
>JAGPGB010000002.1 GCA_018056215.1 Bacteroidales bacterium
AAAATAAAGCTCATTACAAAACTTGGATAATTGTGGCAGCTGCTATACAAATTTTAATTTATTTCATACCTCATAGTTTACTAGGTAGTGAGTTAGATTTTACTGAAATAGAATAATAATTAGTCATAATAATTCATTAAATTTGTAAAATAATTTTAAAATATAAAAATGACTAAACCATGGTCTATATCAACAACTATTAGAAATCCTGAGAGATTAAGAGATTTTCTAATGGTGTTGAAAACTTTGGAAGGGCAAGAGTTTGATAAAAAAAATCAAATAGTTTATCAAATTCTTTTAATAAAAGAAAAGATATATAAACCAACAAATATTCCTGACAAATATTTGGATTATTATAATAATCCAGAAAGTAAATTAAGTTTCGAAATAGCTAATGAAATATTTGATTTGCAGAAATACAAAGATCCTCCAATGCGAGGTAGACAATCTGTTAATCCATTAAATAAATTGGGATTTTCAATTGCTAGGCAAGGGTATGGTAAAATTAAAATAACTGAATTAGGAAATATTTTTTTACAAGAAAATTATGATTTAAGCTATATATTTTTTAAAAGTTTATTAAAATTACAATTTCCTAATCCATGGAGTGCTGATTTTTCTGAAAAAGATGGTTTTAATATAATGCCATTTATAGCAATAATTAAGCTTTTGAAAAAGATAAATGAAAGATCTGAAAATAATGGACTAACAAGACATGAGTTTTGTATTTTTATTCCAACATTAAAAAACTATGATCAAATAGATGAATATGTAGATAATATTTTAAATTATAGGAAATCAAAGAATAAAAAAATATTTATAGAAAATTTTGTTAAGAAATTTTATCAAATAGATAATATTGAAGACAAAAAAATAAATAATTTATATGATTATGGTGATAATATAATGAGATATTTTAGACTTACTAAATATTTTAAACTTTCGATCAGCAATCCATTAGGCACTAACTGGACTATAGATATAGAAAAATCTAGAATAGAAGAAATAAATCAATTATTACTAATGTATGATGGAAGTGCTATTAAGTTTTCTAATACAGAAGATTATTTAAATTATATAGCTGACATATCATTACCTAAATTGCCTTGGGAAAATATAGAAAATTTAAACAAAATATTTATATCTCTAAAGAATGAGACGCAAGATTTAATAAATAATAATAATATACAAATTCTACTAGAGGAAGAGCAGTTATTAAATATTGACACTAAAAATATAAATGTTAAATTACTCGAAGATGCAATATCTCAAATACGAAATTTGAATTTAAAAATAAAAGAAAAAATTAGAAAAAATGATTTACTTAATAATATTTCATATATAGAAAAACTAATACAAATTTTACAAGATGAAAAAAATTTAAGAAAATATTCTCCGGAGCAATTTGAAAAATTAATAACTGAATCATTTAAAATTATAAATGATGAAATATTAATTAAACCCAATTATCCTGTTGATGATGATGGGGAGCCTATAAATCATTCACCCAAAGATAAAGCTGATATAGAGTGTTATTATAAAAATTTTAGAGCTATTTGTGAGGTTACATTAAATACTTCAAAATTACAATGGGTTTTGGAAGGTCAACCTATAATGAGGCATTTAAGAGATTTTGAGAATAAAAATAAAAATTATATTGTTTTTTGTATTTTTATTGCTCCTAAAGTAAATGTAGATACTTATTCTCAGTTTTGGTTATCAGTAAAATATGAATATGACGGTAAACCACAAAAAATAGTACCAATGACAACATACCAATTTTCGTTTTTACTTAAAGCATTGATTGAGTTATTGAAATATAATAAAAGATTTACTCATATTGAATTATATAATATTTACAATTCAATAATTAATAAAACAAATGAAATCAATGGTTTTTCTAAATGGGCAGAGCAGATAGAGATAATTTTAAATGATTGGTTTGAAAATATAATAAAAATTCATGAAATTAAATAATATTTATTTAGGAGATTGCATATTATTAATGAAAAGTGAAATTCCAGATAGTAGCATTGATTTGGTATATGCTGATCCACCATATAATCTATCTGGCAAATCTTTAAATTTAAAAAATAATAATACTGGCGGTCCTTTTTATGAAATGAATGAAGATTGGGATAAAATGAATTATGATATATATTTAACATTTACACATAATTGGATTAGTGAAGTATATAGAATATTAAAACCTAATGGAAGTTTATATATATCATGTACTTATCATAATATTGCTGAAATAATCATAAATGCTAAAAATAACGGTTTTAATTTGAATAATATTTTATCATGGTATAAAATAAATGCTATGCCAAATATTACTAAAAGAACATTTACTCACTCTACTGAATATGTTTGTTGGTTTGTCAAAGGTAAAAATTGGAAATTTAATTATGAAAAAATTAAAGAATTTAATCCTCATAAAACTAAAGATGGAAAATCTAAACAAATGAGAGATTTTTTAGATTTTATAGATATGCCTATTCTACAAGGCAAAGAAAGAATTAAGGCTGAAAATGGTAGAGCTATTCATCCAAACCAGAAACCAGAAAAATTAATTGAATTAATAATATTG
Source organism: Bacteroidales bacterium (assembly GCA_018056215.1). Taxonomy (GTDB): domain Bacteria; phylum Bacteroidota; class Bacteroidia; order Bacteroidales; family DTU049; genus DTU049. Next base: position 2,594 of record JAGPGB010000002.1, read on the forward strand.
GCTTCATCAGATGAAAATGATATAGTTCTAGATCCTTTTTTTGGTACTGGCACTACAGGAATTGTAGCTAAAACATTAAATAGAAATTGGATAGGTATCGAAATTAATGAGAAATATTACCAAATAGCATTTAATAGAATTTTTAAAGAAAATAAGTAAAAAATATGCAAAAAATAAATTTAATTTATGGTGACGCTATTGAAATTTTAAATAAAATAGATTCTAATAGTATTGATCTTATTTTTGCTGATCCTCCTTATAATTTATCTGGAGAAAATTATCAAACATGTAAAAGTGGTAAAATGTCTAAATGTAATAAAGGAGACTGGGATCAAATAGAAAATATTGATCTATTTAATGAAACATGGATTAGTGAATGTATAAGAGTTCTCAAAGATGATGGAACTATCTGGATTTCTGGCACTTTACATAATCATCCTTCTATTGGTAAAATATTAAAACAGTTAAATCTATGGATAATTAATGATATTATTTGGTATAAACCTAATGCAGCACCACTATTACAAAAAAATCGATTTACACCTTCGACAGAATTAATTTGGTTAGCTAGCAAATCTAAAAAATATAAATTTAATTATGATATTGCTGTTCAAATGAATAATGGTAAGCAAATGCGTAATTTATGGGAAATTCCTGCAGAAAGACATAAAACTCAACACCCTACAGAAAAACCTGAAAGATTATTAGAAAGAATAATATCTATCGGAAGTGAAGAAGGTGATATAATATTAGACCCTTTTATGGGGTCAGGAACAACTGGTGTTGTCGCTAAAAGACTAAATAGAAATTTTATCGGTATAGAAATCGATGAATTATACTATTCAATTGCTAAACAAAGAATAGAAAAAGTTTTTATAGATAGCAATTTCAAATTTACTGAAAATATTATTAATAATACTCTTAATATCGATTTTTCGGATACCTCTAATAAATGAGATCGTTGTAAATTTTATTAAAAAAAGGTTAGATATAAAAATTTGTATTTCATTATTTACACTTTTTCATCATTTCATTTTTTTCTGTTAATTTCGAAAAAATTTTTTAATCTTTATGAATCATCCACTTCATTTATACAACAGCATTTCTAAAAAAGTAGAACAATTTATTCCTATTAATGAGCCTTTTGTGGGTCTTTATGTTTGTGGTCCCACTGTTTATGGTGATCCACATTTAGGACACGCACGTCCTGCTATAATTTTCGATGTTTTATTTAGATATTTGAAAGAACTGGGTTATAAAGTGCGCTATGTACGTAATATTACTGATGTAGGACATTTAGAAAATGATGCAGATGAAGGTGAAGATAAAATTCAAAAAAAAGCACGTCTAGAACAATTAGAACCTATGGAAATAGTAAATTACTATACTCGTAGATATCATCAAGCTTTAGACATGCTCAATACTTTACCTCCTTCTATTGAGCCTTTTGCTTCAGGTCATATACCTGAACAAATCGAATTAATCGAAGAAATTTTAAATAATGGTTATGCATATATTTCTAATGGTTCAGTATATTTTGATGTCGTTAAATACCAGAATGATACTAATTTATATGGCATTTTAAGTGGTCGTAAATTAGAAGATCTATTAGCTCATACCAGAGAATTACAAGGTAAAGAAGAGAAAAAAAGTCCTTATGACTTTGCTTTGTGGAAAAAATCATCTCCTCAGCATATCATGCAATGGAATTCTCCTTGGAGCAAGGGTTTTCCTGGTTGGCATTTAGAATGTTCTGTAATGGGTGCTAAATATCTTGGAGTGCCTTTTGATATTCACGGAGGTGGTTTAGATTTACAATTTCCTCATCATGAGTGCGAAATAGCTCAATCTGTTGCTGCTAGAGGCGTGCAACCTGTTAAATACTGGGTACATAATAATTTGATTACTATTAATGGGCAAAAAATGAGCAAAAGTCTAAATAATTTTATTACTCTTGAGCAACTTTTTAATGGTACTCATCCAGCTTTAGAAAATGCATTCTCACCAATGGTCGTTAGGTTTTTTATTTTACAAGCTCATTATAGAAGTCCTTTAGATTTTTCTAATGAAGCTTTGAAAGCTGCTGAAAGTGGATTAGATAGATTATCAAAAGCTTTTAATAAAATTGATAAATTATCTTCAGATGCAGAGAGTCCTAATTCAAATTTACTTGAAATTAAAAACAAAATTTTAAATGCTTTAAATGATGACCTAAATACTCCTATAGCTATTGCTAATCTTTTCGAAGCAGTTAAAATTATCAATTTAGCTTCTGAACAAAAAATTAATTTAAATAATAATGATATCGACATACTGCACTGGATGAAAAATATTTTTATTGAAAATATATTAGGTCTCAAGCTAGAAAAAACACAAAATTTACATGACATTGCTCCTTTTATTGAATTAATTTTAGACATCAGAACACAACTAAAACATCAAAAAAATTATGCTTTAGCTGATGAAATAAGAAATAGATTAAAAAATTTGGGTGTTGTTGTTAATGATAATAAAGATAAATATACATGGGAAATAGAAGATTAATACAAAATTTTACAATATTATTACTTTTTTCAACTTTATTTTTAGGAAGTTGCAAAAAAAATATTGATAAAGATACTGATAAACAGCAAAAAATTGATATTAAAGTACCAAATTTTAATGCTGATAGAGCTTATGATTTTATAGCTAAACAAGTTTCTTTTGGTCCTAGAGTACCTGGTACTAATGCTCATACGCTCTGTGGTAATTGGTTAATAAACAAATTAGATAGTTTGGCAGATACTGTATATGTGCAAACTTTTAAAGCTCGCATTTATTCTGGTGAAATCAAAGAAGGTAAAAACATTATTGCACAGTTTAATCCCAGTCTTCAAAAAAGAATTTTACTCTCTGCTCACTGGGATAGCCGTCCCTATGCAGACTATGACCCTGATCCTAATAATCACAATACACCTATTCCAGGAGCTAATGACGGAGCATCTGGTGTAGGCATATTATTAGAATTAGCAAATTTGCTTAACGAAAATTCACCATCTATCGGCATAGATATTGCTTTTTGGGATATAGAAGATTGGGGAGAACCCCGAAGTGTACAATCTAGCAATGGAGAGTTTTGGTGCCTTGGCAGCCAGTATTGGAGTAGAAATAGATTACCATTCAATTATAATGCAAATTATGGAATTCTTTTAGACATGGTAGGAGCTAGTAATGCTACATTTTATTATGAAGGTATTTCTAATGAATATGCACCATCAATATTAAAAAAAGTTTGGGATATCGCAGCTAAATTAGGTTATAATAAATATTTCATCCCAGAAAATGCAGCCCCTATTACTGATGATCATCTGTATCTAAATACTATAGCCAATATCCCTACTATAGATATTATTCACCAAGATAAAAATAGCTCAACTGGGTTTTTCCCTTACTGGCATACAGTAGGCGATGATTTAGATAAAATAGATAAAAATACATTGTCTGCTGTAGGTAGTGTTTTAGCATATTTGATCTATAATGAAAAATAAATATGCGAGTAGTCATTCAACGCGTTAATACTGCAGCTGTTAAGGTTAATAATGATATTATTAGTTCTATAAATGATGGATTATTATTACTCATCGGTTTTGAGGCAGAAGAGACTACTGCAGATATGCAATGGCTCGCAAATAAAATCATTAATTTACGCATATTTAGTGATAACAATGGATTAATGAATTTATCAGTTGCAGATATCAATGGCGATATTTTAGTTGTTAGCCAATTCACATTATATGCATGGACTAAAAAAGGTAATCGACCATCTTTCTCACGTGCTGCTTCTTATGAAATTGGTGAAAAATATTACAACACATTTCTCGAAATTTTACAAAATAGTTTCCATAAAATAATATTTACAGGAATTTTTGGGGCTAATATGCAAATAGATTTAGTGAATGATGGACCTGTTACAATATTTATGGATACTAAAAACAAAGATTTTTAGTTAATTATTAATAATTGTAATATTTTTATTAAAACTACTGCAAAATTGAAAAATATTTATTAAATTTGTTTATGAAATAAAAAAATGAATATTTTAATACATTTATTTTTTTCACAAAATGATGAAAATATAATTTTGGGAAATTTTATAGCAGATTACATTAGAGGCATTAATAGAATAAAAGAATATCCTCCTCAAATACAATCTGGCATTAAGCTACATCAATGGATTGATAATTATTCTGATAATAATGTAATTGTTAAAAAATCTATTTCTATATTTAGTCCATCACTAAAACATTATGCATCAGTAGCCGTAGATGTAATTTATGACCATTTCATGGCTAATAATTGGGAAAAATTTTCTAAAACATCATTAACTAATACAATAAATGAATTTTATATTATTTTGAAGAATAATTATAATATTTTACCAAATAAAGCTAAAAAAGCGGTCGACCATATGATAACAAATAATTGGCTAATGATGTACAAAGACTTATCTGGACTAAAACATATATTCGAATGGATGGATTCACGTGCTTCTTTTGAAGCTAACTTGACAAATTCTGTAGAAATATTATTAGAGTATTATTCAGACATAGAAAATGATTTTTTTGCATTTATAGACAAAATGATAATAGATTTCGACAAAATACAATCAGACATTAATGAATAGTGAAATGTGTTATAATTTATTTTTATTAGCTCTCCTCTACTCTATTTCTAAATAACATTTTAAAATTTTATTTTTAATTTTACATAAAAAATAAATGAAAAGAAATAACATAATAATTGTAATATTAATTTTTTTGAGTATAAGTCTGCAAAGTCAAAAGGTATTGATACCCATGGATAATGCACAAAATGATCATTTAAAAGCTTATGGACTTACATATTTTATGTTAGAGAATGGATTTGAGGTGGAGTGGTTATTAAATTATAGAGGTGGTAGTTTTATGATGCCATATGGCAAACCATTGATTCAAGAATGTATTTTGAGAGGAATAAGTTATGAAATATTATCAGAATCTCAAGCAATTGCTATTTATGAGTACATAGCTGACCCATCAATTAATGCAGACGTTATTAAGCTCACTAAAGCTCCTAGAATAGCTGTTTATGCACCACCTACTAATTTACCTTGGGACGATGCAGTAACATTAGTTCTAACCTATGCAGATATACCGTATGATCAGATATATGACAAAGAAGTTTTGCAAGGTATTTTGCCTACATATGACTGGCTACATATACATCATGAAGATTTTACAGGACAATTTGGTAAATTTTGGGCACAGTATAAAAACACAGAATGGTATCAAAAAGATCAACAATATGCAGAACAGCTAGCACGCTCATTGGGATTCACAAAAGTATCTCAACTTAAATTAGCTGTAGCAAAAAATATTAGAGATTATGTAGCTGGAGGTGGTTATTTATTTGCTATGTGCAGTGCACCAGAAAGTATAGATATAGCTTTAGCTGCTGATGGTGTAGACATATGTGATGTACCTTTTGATGGAGATCCACCAGATCCTAATGCACAAGACAAATTAGATTATAGTAAAACTTTTGCTTTTACAAATTTCAAAATTTATACTAATCCATATATTTATGCAAAATCAGATATTGATGTTACAATGACTCGCCCTCAGATACGCGAAGAGGATGATTATTTTGCTTTATTTGAATTTTCTGCTAAATGGGATCCAGTACCTACTATGCTTTGCCAAAATCATGAGAGAATAATAAAGGGATTTATGGGACAAGCTACAGCATTTAATAAAAGTAAAATAAAAAAAGATATTTTAATAATGGGAGAAAATAAATCTCTCAATGAAGCAAGATATATTCACGGCGAGTATGGTAGAGGTACATTTTCATTCTACGGAGGTCATGATCCAGAGGATTATCGTCATTTTGTTTATGATCCTCCTACTGATCTTAATTTATTTAAAAATTCACCAGGGTATCGATTAATTTTAAATAATGTACTCTTTCCTGCTGCACAAAGGAAAAAATTGAAAACGTAAAAATTGATAATTTAAAGAGAATAAAAAATAGGCGGTAGGGGATTCGAACCCCTATCTTCAGAATGAGGGTCTGAGATCCTAACCCTTAGACGAACCGCCCAAATTATTTTTGCAAAATTAGATATAATTTATAATTATACCAAATTTATATTTTTAAAATCTTAAATTTAATACAAGTTTTCAATTTTTTATTAATTTTACGAAATAAAATTTTGGTTAAATGAATTTGCATGAATATCAATCAAAAAACCTATTAGAACAATTTGGTATTAAAGTTGGAAAAAGATTCCTAGCATATAATCCTGATGAAGCTTATGAAGCTGCTTTAAATTTAAAAGAATTAACGGGTTCAGAAATTTGTGCAGTAAAAGCTCAAGTACATGCTGGTGGCAGAGGTAAAGCTGGTGGCGTAAAAATTGCTAAATCACCCGAAGAAGCTAAAAAATTAGCTTCACAAATTATAGGAATGAGATTAGTAACACCGCAAACTGATGAAAATGGTAAATTAGTTCGAAAAGTTTTAATAGAACAAAATCTATATTATGAAGGGAAAGAAAATGTTCAGGAATTTTATATGAGCATATCCTGTGATAGGAAAAATGAAAAAAATGTAATATTATATTCCACACAAGGTGGAATGGAGATAGAAAAAGTTGCTGAAGCCACGCCAAATTTAATTTTTAAAGAATTTATAAATCCTATAACTGGCTTAATGCCCTATCAAGCACGTAAAATTGCATTTGATTTAGGATTAAATGGTGATGCTTTTAATGATATGCTAGATTTTATTGCTAAATTATATCAAGCATTTATCGGTACAGACGCATCTTTACTCGAGATAAATCCGGTCTTGAAAACTAGTGATAATCAAATATATCCTGCAGATGCTAAAATTGTTTTAGATGATTCTGCACTTTATAGACATCCTGAGTTAAGCGGTTTACGTGATTTAGAAGAAGAAAATCAATTAGAATTAGAAGCAAATGCTGCAGGATTAAATTATGTAAAATTAGATGGCAACGTAGCATGTATGGTTAATGGAGCAGGACTAGCTATGGCTACCATGGATTTAATTGCTATAGCAGGAGCTAAACCCGCAAATTTTTTAGACGTAGGTGGTTCAGCAAGCTCCGAACAAATAGAAAAAGGCTTTAGAATAATTTTAAAAGACCCCACAGTAAAAGCTATTTTAGTTAATATTTTTGGAGGCATTGTAAGATGTGATAGGGTTGCTAATGGTATCATAGAAGCATACAGAAATGTAAAAAATATCAATATTCCTATAATTGTTCGTCTTCAAGGCACAAATGCACAATTGGCTAAAGAAATCCTAGAATCATCAAATTTAAAATTAATACCTGCCAACACATTAGATGAAGTTATAGAGTGTATAAAAAAATTAAATTTATAGTAAATTTAATTTTGAAAAGGAAGGATAGGAAAGATCATTTATGTATAAAATTTTATATGCTATTATTTTAAAAATTCATTATCTTTGCAATAAATTTTATTTAATATGAAAAATATTGTATCTAACCTTCAAGAGCACCTCTCACAGGGTAAACAACTCAACTTAGAATTCCTTAATAATCTCTACAATAAGATGAAACTACAAGGCAACGATGTAATAGATTATCAACATCTAAAAGCTCAGAGCGTCTCTCCACAATGTCCTAATTGCAAAAGCATTCATATTAAGAAAAATGGGCATCAACAAGGCCAACAGATGTATAAATGCAAAAATTGTGGTAAAAATTTCCGTGAGACTACCGGTACCTTTGTCTACTACTTGCATAAAAAAGAATTAATGCTTGACTACATTCGCCTGATGCTTGAAGGAAACACTTTACGTCAATGCTCTAAAGAACTTCGTATCTCCCTACCTACAAGTTTCGAATGGAGACATCGCATTATCTCTGCTCTCAGAAGCTTCGAAAATAACGTAAACTTCTTTGGTATTATGGAAATAGATGAGTTGCAATTGAAATACTCTGAGAAAGGACGCAGATATAAAACGTTAGAAGAATATCTATTAGCTAAAGAGTTAAAAACTCACAATGTAGCTGTGCTATCTATGATAGACAGAAGTGGTAATATGCTTTGCAAATTAACTGGATTAGATAATGTGAAACGAGATCAGATAGATAAGATATTATTAGCCAGGATATCTAAGAATGCTGTGATTTGCTCGCCAGATAATGAAGAATTCAAAAATTTGAAAACACAAAGTATAAAGGACAAAACTATAATAACTAGAAGGACAAAAAAGTATGGACAGCATGGGTTAGCAATAGTTAAAGACAAAGAAAATGATTTTGCAGGATGGATAAATTATAAATTTAGAGGGGTGGCTACGAAGTATTTGCAAAGCTATATAATGTGGTATGTAGTAAAGCATAAATATTTATTGAGTAGAGTGGTGGATGATATAGGTAGGATGTTGAATTTAGCAGCGTCAGACTGGGAGGCATGGTATGTATATATGAGGTTAAGATTAAAGCATAGGGAAAAGCTAACATAATTTATTTTAATCTTTCCCTTCCCTCACTTTCAATTCCCCTCCTATTATCCCTCCTAAAAATAATAAGTTATCTCATTAGTTAATAGTATTCTTCTACCTGAGATTTAAATATTTGTGTGTCTGTATTGACAATCTCCATTTAGAATTATTAAAAATGTATTTTATTATTTCTGGTAATATTTTTTTTGATTTAGACCATTCTGGTTGTAGAAATAAATAACACTCATCTGACACTGATTTAGAACATTCTTCAGCAAATACTAAATCTTCTAAATCACTTATTATCACTTTTAACTCATTAGCATTCTTTAACCATTCATCATTAATGTATGAATGATTTTTTGGACTAACGCAAATCCAATCTATATTGTTTATCCATTGTGCCGTAGCTGCTGTCTCTAAATGTATATAATAATCATGAGCATGAAATAAATTAATTAATTGGTCTAAAGGATATAAAATTGGTTCACCACCTGTCAGCACTATATGTTTAGTGTCGTATATCATTGCTTTTTCTAATAATTCAAATGGGGTTGTTAGGTTATTAATGTCGGGATTCCATGTTTCTTTACTATCACAAAACCAACAACTCAGATCGCAGCCACCTAATCTAATAAAAAAAGAAGCTAATCCAGTATGCAAACCCTCACCTTGTAAACTGTAAAATGTCTCTAATACAGGTAAATGATTGGCATCTATATTTAAATTTTCTAATTTCATAAACACAAAAAACTTTAATTTAACTTGTTAATTATTAAAAATAGAATAAATTTTTAATTTAGGGAAAGTTTACTTTTTATGTTTCTCTAAATATGGCATAGCCATTTTAAATCCGTCAATTAGCATATTCCCAAGACCTTTACTAGTAAAAGTACCACCAGAGATAGCATCTACACCATGTATTTCTGGTATATTGCTATGTTTCACACCACCTTTAACAACGGCTATGCTAGTAAACTGATTATTTTCATCAAATATTTTTTTACCTATGAATTGTTCTTGAAAAGGCAATCCAGATATTTCAGCTCCGAGGCCTGGTGTTTCACCTTTATGATCAAAAACAGCACCATGAATAGTATTTAAATCATTTTCTAAAGCTACATATCCCCATATAGCACCCCACAAACCCATACCATAAAAAGGAATAACAGTGAGTGTATCATTATTATTTTGGATTAAGTATATTGGCATAATATATGAATCACCAGCTTTGAATTTTTTCACTTCACTATTTATGTCAATATCGAAAGGTCTAACATCTCCTTTTAGACCATTATCATAATCGAATTCTGCTATTATTTCTCCTTTTTCATTAATAGCTATTTCTTTTATTAATAATTGTTTATATGTATCTTCAGCATTTTTTTCATCAAAATTTTGTCTAGATGCCCTAAGTATATAGCCTATTTTTTCATTTTTTTTATTTTTATCTTGAAAAGGTTTCAAAGCTGTAGCACCTAAAGTTAATAATATGGCAACTATTGCTACCATTATTATTGAATATATGATTATATATCTATTTGTAAATTTAGCCATAATATTATGATTTAATTGTTTGAGATAACAAAGCTCTTTTTTTACGACGATTAATATTTTGTTGCACTACTAAATGATCTATTAATGGAGCAAAAACATTCATTAATAGTATAGAAAGCATCGCTCCCTCGGGGTATGCTGGATTTACAACTCGTATTAGCATGCAAAATATTCCAATTAATAAACCATAATAGATTTTGCCTGTTGGAGTTTGTGCAGAGGTTACTGGATCTGTAGCCATGAAAACTGCACCAAACAAAAAACCACCAATAAAGAAATGATAATAAAATGGAATTTGCATATATTCGTTAGCTCCCCATAGATTAAAAATTATTCCCATAGCTGCAGCACCTATTAATGCACTAATCATGACTCTTAGATTAGCTACGCCTGTGAAAATCAAATATATAGCAGCTAAAATTATTAATATTTTAGAGGTTTCACCAATAGAGCCCGGAATGAATCCTAAAGACATTGTAAGCAAAGAAGGAGCTTGAGCGAATTGATTTTGAGCAGCTAAAGCCAATGGTGTAGGTCCACTAATGACATCCAATCCTTTGCTAGCTACCCATATAGCATCACCAGTCATACTAGCAGGATACGCAAAAAATAAAAATGCTCTTGTTAGCAATGCTGGATTTAGGAAATTCATTCCTGTGCCACCAAATACTTCTTTACCAAAAATTACAGCAAAGATCGTAGCAATTGCTAGCATCCATAATGGTATTGTAGGAGGCACTATTAAAGCTATTAGCATACCTGTTACTAAAAAACCTTCATTCACCTGATGATGTCTTATTTGTGCTGAGGTAAATTCTACTGCCAGCCCACTAACATAACTTACTACTATTATTGGCAATATTCGTAAAAATCCATACCAAAATATTCGCCAAAAACCAATTTCTTTAACTACCTGCCCCCATGCATCTATATCTAATCCTAATTGTAGTCTGAAATGCTGAAGTCCAACATTAAACATACCAAACAAGACAATTGGAGCTAAAGCTATTAGTACATGTGTCATCAAGCGTTTCAAATCTACATAATCTCTTATATGAGATCCTTTTTCAGTAACTTTATTTGGCACGAAAAAAAAGACTTCAAAAGCCTCAAAAGTAGAATGTAGAAAGTACAGTTTACCTCCTTTTTCGAAATTTGGCTTTATTTTGTCTAAAAATGACCTTAACCAATTCATATCAATATTTTTTAAATTATTAAGTAGTTTCTTTTATCATTAGGTCTATACCTTTTCTCACTATTTCTTGCAAATTGATTTTAGACACACAAACATATTCTGGCAGTGCAAAGTCTTCTTCTACGATTTCGTAAATTCCTAGATTTTCCATTTGTTCAATATTTTCACTGAGAATAGCCTTTAGCAAATACACAGGATAGATATCAAAAGGAAAGTATTTATCATATTGATCGCTGAGTACAAAAGGTCGCTCTTCGCCGTGCATATTTGTATCTAAAACATATTTCTTATTTTTACTTCTGATGAGCCAATTCATAATCATTCTAGAAGGACTATATTTTGTAAATTTAGGTGCTACCCATCCAAAGAAATCATAATAATAACCTTCTGGTATCACTGTAATTTGATTGTCATAATAGCTGAGAAACCCGTCTAATCCTGCATTAGTGCCTGTTAATACATTACCACTGATCACACGCACATTATTTTGTTTTAATCTATTACTAAGTAATGCTTGCATAGACATTCCAGGTAAAGTGGTAATATAGCCACGTTCAGTGAGCTCACTTCCTGTTAGTACTATTTTCTTATGCAAATCTAATTTCCCATTTTGAAATAATCTACCAATAAAAATCACATCTTGTGGATACAGATACCAATAAATATCTCCTTTATTTATTGGACTAATTTTAGAAATTTGCACACTCACATTACCTACAGGATGTGGTCCTTCGAAATCATGTAATTCAATATTTTTAATGCTTTTGTAAAAGTCAGATTTATTACGTGAGGAAGAAATATTTAAATAAATAGGTCCAGAAGTTAAATTTTTTATGATATCAATACCTTTTTGGAAATTTTCTTCTTCATCTTTTATTAAATAATCTGGATCTGGAGCTAATGGAGAACTATCAAAAGCAGAAATATAAATAGCTTTAGGTATATCTGATGGGTTCGCTATGATACCGTAGGGACGTTGCTTTATATTCACCCATAATCCTGATTCTAGTAAAAGTTTAATAATATTATCTCTATCTAATGTATTTGGAATATTAAAAATTTTATACTCTTGTGATGAATTAGGTGTAATAATTATTTGTTTTAGTATTCTTTTTTCACCTCTTATGATAGCTGTCACTTTACCACTTATAGGTGATGTGATAAAAATATTTTCGTTTAATTTATTTTGAATTATTGGTTCTCCAGCTAATATATCATCTCCTTCTTTTACTAGTAATCTAGGCGATAAAAGTCTAAAATCTTGTGGTAATATGGCGTATTTATCACTTGAAATATCTGGTAAATCTTTTAAAGGAGCTTCACCTGCTAAAGGAATATCCAGCCCTTTTTTTATTTTAAAATGTTCTTTCATCTTAATCTAAAATTTTCAAGTTGCTAAATTATATATTTGTTTTAATATTTTATAAAAAAATAATAAAAATCATTTTTTTATTTTGTTATAAATTTGTAAAAAATAAGATTGTTAATATTTGAAAAAAATTTTTTCAATTTTTATTTAATTATTAAAAAATGTATTAACTTAGCAAAAAAATTATATATGCAGAATAAAAGTATTTTAATCACATTTATCTTAATATTTATTACTGGAATATTTGCCTTTGGGCAAAAAAATTTAGTAGCTGAAGCCGACGGAAAATATGAATTAGGTCAGTATTACAGTGCTTCACAGTTATATTTGAAAGCATATCCTAAAGTGGAAAACAAGTTAGAAAAAAATAGGATATTGTATAGAGTAGGTTTATGCTATTATTATATGGGAGATGCTAGAAAAGCATTATCATATTTTAATCGTGTTATTAGAGCACAATATCCTGATCCAGAAGTTTTCTGGTATACAGGTTTAGTAAACATGACATTAACAAATTATGAAGATGCCTTGGCTAATTTTGAACAATATAAGCAATTAGTACCTAATGATACTATAGTTGATATAAAAATAGAATCCTGTAAATTGTCAAAAGCTTGGATGGATAATCCTACTCTGTATGAGGTCATTAGCGAGAGAAAACTAAATTCCAAAAATCAAGATTTCGCTCCTGCATGGGCAGATAAAAAATATAGATCTATAATATTTACTACTAATAGAGATGGTGTTGTCGGAAAAGGAGTAGATGAAGGAACAGGCTTACCATTTACAGATTTTTTCATTGCAGAAAAAGATAAAAAAGGCAATTGGTCAGCACCTGTAACTGCTGATGATCAAGGTGTATTAAATACTCAGCACAATGAGGGAGTGGGTTGTTTCAATAGTAAATTTAATACTTTTTATTTTACTAAATGTAAGGTAGAAAAAAAGAAAATTTTGGGTTGTAGTATCTATACCACAATGAAACGTGGTCGTACCTGGTCTGAGCCTATATTAATACCTTTCACAACAGATTCAAGTGCTACAGTTGGTCACCCAACTATTTCTAATGATGAAACTATGATAATATTTTCTAGCAATATGCCAGGTGGTATGGGCGGCAGAGACTTATGGATGGCTACAAAAACAAAGAAAAATCAAGATTTTGGTCAACCTGTTAATTTAGGTTCTGTGATTAATACTGCTGGTAATGAATTATTCCCTACTTTGAGATATGTTAATAACAAAGTATATTTATATTTCTCATCTGATGGTCATCCGGGTATGGGAGGATTAGATTTATATCGTTCAGAATATATTGATGGACAATGGACTGCACCTGAAAATCTACGATATCCTTTAAATTCTTCTCAGGATGATTTCCATATAATATTTTTAGATGATCCTACAACTCTGCGTACTGAAGGAGCTAGAGAAATGGGATTTTTCTCAAGTAATAGAAATTTATCTTCAATGGATGACATTTATTCATTTAAATTACCTCCTATTTATTTCTCGATCAGTGGCATAGTATATGATGATAGTACTAAATTACCAATTCCTGGAGCTGCTGTTAGAGTAGAAGGTTCTGATGGTAATATTTATATCGATACTACTGATACTAAAGGTTATTATATGTTTGATAAAACTCAAATTTTTGAAAATAATACTTATCAAATTTATGTTTCTAAAGAAGGTTATTTTAACGAAAAAGGTATCGAAACAACTGTCGGATTAGATAGAAGTAAAGATTTAGTTCATGATTTTTATTTAGCTCCTATTCCTAAAAAACCAATTGTATTACCTGATATTTTATATGATTTCGATGATTGGCAACTAAAACCACAATATCAAGATAGCTTAAATGGATTAGTAGAAATTCTAAAAGATAATCCTAAAATTGTAATAGAGTTAGGCTCTCATACTGACTCTCGTGGATCTTTAGAATATAATGATAGTCTTTCATACAAACGTGCTAAAGCTGTAGTTGATTATCTGATATCTAAAGGAATAGAACCAGATAGATTAATACCTAAAGGTTTTGGTGAGAGAGTTCCTCGAGTTTTAGAAAGTGATAAAACAGTCATAATAAAAGGTAAAGAATATACTTTCCCTAAAGGAACTGTGCTAACTGAGGAATACATAAATTCACTAAAGACAGAAGATGAACGTGAGGCTGCTCATCAATTAAATAGACGAACTACCTTCCAGATTATTCGTGAAGATTATGTACCCTCTGGTGAACAAAATAAACCTGTACAAATAGAAATTATTAAAGATGTTAACAAATAAAATTTAAAAAATATTTATTTAAAAAAAAGGAGGTAATTGAAATTGCCTCCTTTTTTATATCGTTTATTTGTAATTTTGTAAAAATATTTAGTTATGAATAAAATCAACAATGTTTACGATAGATATGGAGCCTCTAGTCAAAAACAAGATGTTTTCAATGCCATCAAAAATTTGTCTCACGGAATATCTGAAACTACTTTTTGCAATTTATTTCCATCTCCTTTTGATAAACAATTAATCGCTCTGCATGCTGATGGAGCTGGTACTAAATCTGCTCTAGCATATATTTATTATAAAGAAACTGGTGATCTATCTGTATGGGAAAATTTAGCAATAGATGCGATAGCGATGAATACTGATGATATCTTATGTGTGGGTAGCACTGGTCCATTTTACTTAACAAATATAATTGGAAGGAATAGAAATTTAATAAATCAAGATATAATATCTGCTATAATACACGGTTTTGAAAAATTCGCCAATAAAATGGCTGAGTACAATATAAATATTATGCTTACTGGTGGAGAAACTGCCGACATTGGTGATTTGACTAAAACATTAACATTAGATGCTGTAGCTGCTTCATTTATCTCAGAAAATAATTATATAGATAATAAGAATATTCAGAATGGTGATGTGATAATAGGATTAGAATCTACTGGCCAAGCACTTTGGGAAGATACGCCTAATAGTGGTATTGGCAGCAATGGTCTCACCCTAGCTAGACATACTTTATTAAATAATATTTATAAAAATTTATATCCCGAATCTTTTGATAACAATACTGAAAATGATTTAATATATTGTGGAAATTATTTATTAACTGATGAGTCTCCTTTTATAGGATTAGATATGGGCAAATTTATTCTGAGCCCCACTAAAACATATTTACCAATTATGAAAGAGATTTTTCAATATTATTTAGATGACATCCATGGCATTATTCATTGTACTGGTGGCGGTCAAATTAAAGTTAAAAGATTTATTAATAATTTGAGAATAATAAAAAATAATTTATTCTCTGTCCCTGCATTGTTTGAAATGATTAAAACTTCAGCAAATATAGATTGGAAGCAAATGTACGAGATTTTTAATATGGGACATCGATTAGAATTATACGTACCTGCAGATATAGTAAGTGAAATCATAGCTATTAGCGAAAAATATAATGTGAAAGCCAAACAAATAGGCTATGTAGAAAATAATGATACTACTGAAATAATTATTAAATCAGAACATGGTGTCTTTGTTTATTAATTAAATTTTAATATTCATGGTATTTACACTTTCTATTTAATTTTGTTAAAGAGATTTATTAATATATTTCCCCAAAAATTATTTAAACCAAATTTTTTTCTAAATTTGATAATGGGTAAATGCAATTAGCTTCAATAAATTTTAGTAATTTTGTAATAAATATGATCAAAGCAAAATATATAAAATGAATGCTAAATATACTGAAGAACACATAATATCTTTATCGTGGAACGAGCATGTACGTATGCGCCCAGGAATGTATATAGGGAAAGTGGGTAATGGTAGCTCTAGAGATGATGGTATATATGTTTTATTAAAAGAGACTATTGATAATTCCATTGATGAATTTCTGATGGTTAAATATAGCAAAATAGAAATTTCGCTCAAAGATAATTTAGTTAGTGTGAGAGATTATGGCAGAGGAATACCACTAGGCAAAGTGGTAGATGTAGTTTCTAAAATTAATACTGGTGCTAAATATGATAGCATAGCTTTCAAAAAAACTGTTGGTCTCAATGGAGTAGGTGCTAAAGCTGTAAATGCTCTTTCTCAATATTATAGAGTTGTATCTTATAGAGATCACAAAGCTGTAGAAGCTATCTTTTCTAAAGGTGTTTTACAAACCACAAGAAATTTTGATTCTGATGAAGCTAATGGTACTCTTGTGCAGTTTATACCTGATGAAGAAATTTTCGGTCAATATGAATTTCATGATGAGTTTATCGAAGATATGCTGTGGAACTACGTTTGCCTTAACAAAAAATTGAAAATAATTTATAATGACAAAGAATTTTATAGTGAAAATGGGATTATAGACTTATTACAAAAAAGAATTTCTAGTGAGATAATGTTTGATATCATTCATATTGAGGACGAAGATTTCGAATTTGCTTTCACATATGCTATGGGCGATGCTAATGAAGAAACTTTCTCATACGTCAATGGTCAATATACTGTACAAGGCGGCACACATGTACAAGCTTTCAGAGAAGCTTTCACAGAAACTATTAGAAATTTCTATAACAAAAATTATGATGCATCAGATATACGTAATGGACTTTTAGCTACTCTCTCCATTAGAATTCATGAGCCAGTTTTTGAATCACAAACTAAAACAAAACTTGGTTCTATGTATATGGTTCCTAATGGCAAATCTATTAGATCATATATAGGAGAAGTGCTAAAGAAACATTTAGATAATGAACTGCATCGCCGTCCTGATATTGCAAAAGCTATTCAAGAAAAAATACTTTTTAATGAAAAACAAAGAAAAGATATTAATAATATAAAAAAAGTATCCCGTGAAGTACTGAAAAAAGCTAGTTTGCACAACAAAAAATTACGTGATTGCAAAATACATTTTAATACAAATCATGAACGTAGATTAGAAACTTCTATTTTCATTACAGAAGGAGACTCTGCGAGCGGTAGCATTACTAAAGCTCGTGATGCTAATATTCAAGCAGTTTTTAGCCTAAAAGGTAAACCTCTAAATGTGCATAAAGCTAATAAAAAATCTATCTTTGCTAACGAAGAATTTGCTCTATTGATAGCTGCTCTTAATATTGATAATGGGCTAGAAAATTTAAGATATAATAATGTGATAATAGCTACTGATGCAGATGAGGATGGTAAACATATCAGATTACTTCTTCTTACATTTTTCTTAAAGTTTTATCCAGATTTAATAAAAGCTGGACATCTATATGTACTGCAAACACCACTATTCAGAGTGAGAAACAAACAAAAAACTATTTATTGCTATAATGACACAGAAAAACAAAAAGCACTTAATCAGTTAGGAAATGGTAGCGAAATAACAAGATTTAAAGGACTAGGTGAAATATCTCCAGATGAATTTAGGCAATTAATAGGTAAAAATATTAGATTAGAACCCATAGTTTATAATTCTGAAATTAAAATAGATCAATTATTAGACTTCTATATGGGAGAAAATACTGCTACTCGAGCTGAGTTTGTCATAGAAAACCTTAGATATAACGAAATTTTAGATTTATTATAAAAAATTTTGGTTATATAAATTTAATGTTTTACTTTTATCAAAAATAAATTAAATTTTACAACTATGAAAAAATTATTATCAATTTCTTCATTAATTTTAACTTTCTTTATTTTAACAATAATGTTATCATGCGATAGCGATTGCGAAGGGAAAGGATATTTGAAATTAACAAATACATCCACAGGTACTGTGCAACGAATTATGATTGATGGTATTAATTATGGTAGCTTGGATCCTGGAGAATCAAAAAGTATCTCATTACCTGCTGGTGAACATGAATTTCAACAGGTAGGAATTAGTGGCGGAGCAGGATGTAGTCCAGCTAAAGTTATAATTATAGAATGTGAAACCCAAGGATTTGAATGTCATAGCTAAAAATTTATAATAATTTAATTAAATTTAATAATTAAAATTATTTATTAATAGCTTGGTGGATATTATTGAAAATTTTATCGATATTTATTTAATATTAGAATATTCACAAAGAAAATTATTGTAAACTTGTATTTCATTATTTTATAACATTTTTAGATTTTGCCATAATTTTTTATTTGTTTTATTCATTAATAAAAAATCAAATTTATTTTTTTGTAAATACAATTCATAGTTATATAAATCATCTCTTATTTGATTTAATTCATTTACAGATATTTCTTCCCAACTATTATAAATAATATTTTTTTGTAAAATACTTTTGTAAAAATTTTTAAAATATTCAAAATCATTATTTTTTTCTATAGAATAGTTATTATTTAGAAATTTTAAAATATGAAAAGCATCAAAATATTCATGAATGGCATGAACGAATTTATCTCGCTGTGTATGATTTTTATAAATTTTTAAAATAATTTTTTCAGGAATGATATCTTTTAAATTTTTAATAATTTCATCAATAGAATTGCTATATTCTAGAATTTGATAATAAGATTCTATTTTTTTAAACAAATATGTTGGATAAAAAGGATATTTTTTAATTTGATTTTCTAAATTCATACCTATCGCTGGCCCAGTACCAAATACTACCCTATCAGATATACGAGCAGCAGGATAAATGGTATTATCTAACCAAGAGCTGATAATTCCAATTTTTCTAATTTGTTGCATAGTATAAAAATCTTCTCCAGCATCTTTTACTTTAAAACCACCTGCTTTTTTATAAGCATTTACTCTGAAACTCATAGCAGAACCAATAGGCATATATGCATATGGCGATTGTATTAAAAGTAGTTGCAAAGTATAATAATGTAAAAAAATTTCATAACGAAGCATTAACCTTGCTTTATCTATTGGCAAATTATCAATTTTATGATAATATGGTGCACAAACACCACTCAATAATGGTAACTGACTATAAATATCAAAAATATTCTCAAAATAATTATCAGGATAATTAGTGTCTGCATCCATATTTACAATAATATCATTACTATTTGTAAATGATAAAAAAGAATCAATACACAGCTTACGAGCTAATCCCACACAACCAACATTAGAATGGAATCCATTGCCAGGCGAAGAGTGATCCAACACTATTATAGGTATAGGAAACGAATTTAATAATTTATTTAAATAAATTAAAGTTTTGGTATTATTTAAAATAATTTCCTTTTTATCAGGTAATTTTCTCCACGACTCTGGTTGATTAATACAAAAAGAAATAATAGCAGGACGCATAGATTGATTAATTAATTGATCTAATAAAATAGGAACATTGTCTAGCTCCTTCATTAAAGGAATAGCCACGAAGATACGCGATAATTCAGATTTTAACATAAAAATAAATTAAGATAAAATTAGTTAAAAAAAATAAGATGGAGGGAAGGGGAGAAAATGAATTTAATAATGTATAATTTTTTATATGCTTTTTCTTAAAATTATATTATCTTTGCAACAAATTTTATTTAATATGAAAAATATCGTCTCAAACCTCCAAGAGCACCTTTCTCAGGGCAAACAACTCAATTTGGAATTCCTTAATAATCTCTACAATAAGATGAAACTCCAAGGCAACGACGTAGTGGATTATCAACATCTAAAAGCTCAAAGCGTCTCTCCACAATGTCCTAATTGCAAAAGCATTCATATCAAGAAAAATGGACATCAACAAGGCCAGCAAATGTATAAATGTAAAAATTGTGGTAAAAATTTTCGTGAGACTACCGGTACCTTTGTCTACTACCTGCATAAAAAAGAATTAATGCTCGACTACATTCGCCTGATGCTTGAGGGCAAAACTTTACGTCAATGTTCTAAAGAACTTCGTATCTCTCTACCTACCAGCTTCGAATGGAGACATCGCATTATATCTGCTCTAAGAAGTTTCGAAAATAACGTAAACTTCTTTGGTATTATGGAAATAGATGAATTGCAGTTGAAATATTCTGAGAAAGGACGCAGATATAAAACGTTAGAAGAATATCTATTAGCCAAAGAGCTAAAAACTCACAATGTAGCTGTGCTATCTATGATAGACAGAAGTGGTAACATGCTATGTAAATTGACAGGTTTAGATAATGTGAAACGAGATCAGATAGATAAGATATTATTTGCCAGGATATCTAAGAATGCTGTGATTTGCTCACCAGATAATGAAGAATTCAAAAATCTGAAGACACAAAGTATAAAAGATAAAACTATAATTACTCATAGGACAAAAAAGTATGGACAGCACGGATTAGCAATAGTTAAAGACAAGGAGAATGATTTTGCGGGATGGATAAATTATAAATTTAGAGGAGTGGCTACGAAGTATCTACAGAGTTATATAATGTGGTATGTTGTGAAGCATAAATATTTATTGAGCAGAGTTATGGATGATATAGGTAGGATGTTGAATTTAGCAGCGTCGGACTGGGAAGCGTGGTATGTATATATGAGGTTAAAATTAAAGCATAGAGAAAAGCTAACATAAATATTTGTTACCTTCCCCCTTCTTCTTTCTCCTCATTTCTTTCAAATTGCTCTTTTTTTAATTTTATAAATAGAATTCTTTTTTTTTAATAAAATTTAAACTCCTTTTCACGGTTATATTTTATTCCATACTATTAACTATTTATTTATTCATTAAAAAATTTTATTATATTTTTGTATTATAAATCAAATTAAAAATTTTATTATGGAAAATCAAGAAATTAATGTTCAACAACCTGAAGAAAAAAATGTACAAAATCAAGTTTTACCAGGTTCTCAATCTGCCTTTATATTAGGTATTTTATCTGTTGTTTTCACTCTTACTACAGTAATTATAGGTATAATTTTAGGCATTATTGCTGTGGTAGAAGGTAATAGAGCCGTGAAAGCTTATGAATTAAATCCATCTCTTTATACAAAAGCTGAATATAGTAATGCTAATGTTGGCAAAATATTAGGATGGGTGAGCATCGGCATTGGTGCTGCTATTTTCCTTTTTATTATTTTAATTATAATTTTTGCATTATCTTTTGCTTTACCATTTGCTGCTTTTGATAGCATTCATACCATTACTTTGTAATTATTATGAAAATTTTAAGTATCGAAGATATTAGAAAAGCAGATGAATATACTATAAAAAATGAACCTATAGCGTCTATAGATTTGATGGAGAGAGCTGCAAGCAAATGCTTCGATTTTATACAAAAAATATTCATTAATTTTAATAGCTTTGTAATATTTGCAGGTACTGGTAATAATGGTGGTGATGGATTAGTAATAGCTCGTAAACTTATAGAAAACGGTAAAGATGTAAAAGTATTTATTTGTGAATTCAACAAAAATTATTCCGATGACTTTGCAACAAATTTATATAGACTTCCTAACAAAAATAATATTGTACTAATTCAAAATTTAAATGATTTTGAAAAACTAAAAATATTAGATAATAATGATATAATAATCGATGCATTATTAGGTTCTGGCATTAGCAGAGCTCCAGATGATTGGCTGGCTGAATTGATAAAATATTTAAATAAATTAAATAATATCAAAATAGCTATAGATATGCCTAGTGGCTTATTTGCTGATAAAACATCAAAATATCACAGTGATAGAATTGTCAAAGCTAATTACACTTTAGCATTTGAAGTTCCTCGTTTAGCTTTTTTTATGCCAGAGAATTATGATTTAGTGGGAGAGTGGAAAATATTGCCTATAGGATTAGATCATAACTTTATAGATAATTGCAACCCTTTAGCTATAATGATAGATGGGTCAGAGATTAGTAATAGATTAAAAAAACGAAATAAATTTGGTCATAAAAATATCTTTGGTCATGTTTGTATAGCTGGGGGTAGTCCTGGTAAATATGGTGCAGGATTACTAGCTACTTTAGGTGCCCTTAAAAGTGGTACAGGACTAGTTTCTACTATTGTACCTGAAAAACTTGTGTCTGCTTATCTATCTAAACTTCCTGAAGTTTTAACTATACCTATTGATACACCAAATATCGAAGATTTATCAATTTTGCATAATTATGATGCTGCCTGCATAGGACCAGGGTTAGGTACAGATGATTTTACTGCTAATGCATTACTAGATTATCTTTTAAATTGCAAAAAACCTACTGTTTTAGATGCTGATGCTATAAATATTTTGAGTAAACATAATGATTGGTATAGTTTTTTAAATAATAATTTTATACTCACTCCTCATCCTGGTGAGCTGAAAAGATTGATTGGTGAATGGAATGATGATTTTGAAAAATTAGAACTAGTAAAAGAGTTTTGTAAAAAATATCATTGTACTGTAATTATTAAAGAGCATAACTCTAAAATCATTGATGAGAATGGACAAATTTTTATTAACATCACGGGTGATGACACATTGTCTAAAGGTGGCAGTGGAGATATCCTATCAGGACTTTTAACAGGTTTATTGGCTCAGAATTATTCTCATATAGATGCTTGTATTATAGCGACTTGTTTACATGGCGCCGCAGGTGAATGGTGTGGTAATAAATACTCACATCACGCTACCACTATATCGCAATTAGCTAAAGGTATAGAAAAAATTTTTAATAATTGGGAACACAACGACTTTTCTCAAATTCATGATTTTTCACAAATTTAATAATCGGTTGGATAATGAAATCAGCTGTCCTGACAAAAGATATTTGTTTAACAAAATTTAAAATATAATAGAACTATACAGCTGTTTTAGTTCTTCTATTGTGAATTTATTAATTTTTGGCTTACCTATCTCATATAATAAAATAAAATTTATTTTTTCGTCTAAATTTTTTTTATCCTGAACTAAAAATATTAATAATTCATCAAAAGCTATTACAGGTGGTTTGCCATACCATATTTGCAACCAATCAATAACTTTTTGTGACCAATATGGTGAAAAGTTTAATACTTTTTCAGAAAATTTCAAAGAATATTGTAAGCCCCACGCTACACATATGCCATGAGGTGTTGGTACATTTTGTGATAATTTATATGATTCGAAAGCATGCCCTAAAGTATGTCCTAGATTCAAAATTTTTCGTCTGTTTTTTTCAAGTGGATCTATTTTAATAATGTGATGTTTGTATTGAACAGATTTTCTAATTATTTGCGTATTTGGTATTTTGCAAGGATCAGATTTTAGTATTTCATTGATAGTTTCTTTGTTTAGTAGTAGTCCATATTTGATAATTTCTCCATAACCACTTAAAATGTCAATTTCTGTTAAAGTATTTAAAAATTCAGGATAGATAAATGTAAATAAAGGATAATAATAAGTACCTATTTCGTTTTTATTATTATTGAAATTAATGCCATTTTTACCTCCAATACCAGCGTCTACCATGGATAAAAGAGTAGTAGGAATATTTATGACGTTTAAACCACGTTTAAATGTTGCAGCTGCGAAACCACCTAAATCACTAATCGTGCCACCTCCGATACATATTATTACATCATTTCTATTAAAATTATTTTTATCTAAAATATTCCAAATATTAATGATTTCATAAATATTTTTGATATTTTCATCAGAATTATAATAAATTATTTCAATATGTTTGAAATTAAAATTATTGATAATTGATTTTACCTCATCTAAATAATTATCATTGATAAAAGCATCTATTAATATTAAACAATTAATATTTTTGTGAGTACCTATATGATATCGGAAATATTTTTTAAAAGTAGTGAAGTCGTGCTCTATATAGATTGGATTGTTATTTCCGATGCGCATAAAAGATTAAAATTTTATTCTTGGGAAAATATTAAATATTATAACCTAGTCTTTTTAGAGTATTTCTATCATTACGCCAGTTGGGCTGCACCTTAACAAATAAATTTAAGAAAATATGTTTATCTAATAATTTTTCTAATTTCAGTCTAGCATTAGTACCTAATTGTTTGATCATTTCGCCTTTTTTGCCAATAATTATATTCTTTTGTGAATCTCGCATTACCCATATTTCTGCTTCTATGAAAACTGGATCTTGATCTTCTTTGAAACTATTAATTATCACCTCAGTTTCATAAGGTATTTCTTCTTTATATAAATAATAAATCTGTTCTCTAATAATCTCAGAAGCGAAATATCTGAGATATCTATCAGAGAGTATGTCTTTATCATAATATGGTGGATGCTCTGGCAAAAGAGTTTTAATAATTTCTAGTAATTTATCAACGTTATAGCCTGTCAGTGCAGAGACAGCTATTATATCTACATTAGAGAATTTTTCTTTAAATTTTTTTTCTTTAATTGAAAATGTTTTTTCATCAACTAAATCAGCTTTGTTGAGGACAACAATTTTAGGTTGTGAATATTTAGCTACTATGTCTATTAGTTGATTGTCATCTCTTTTATCAGTTAAATCATGCATATAAATTAATATATCCGCATCTTCGAAAGCAGATTCTATATCATGTAGCATAGCTTTATGCAGCTCATATTGAGGGTTAGTGAGCCAACCTGGTAAATCTGAAAAAATAATTTGAGTATTTTCATCATTATAGATGCCCAGTACTCTCTGTCGAGTAGTTTGAGCTTTGGGAGAAACTGGCATTAGATTTTCACCTATAATGGAATTTACTAATGTAGATTTACCAACATTTGGATAACCTAATATGCTTATGAAACCGGCTTTATGCATTTAATATATTATATTTTTCTTTTTAAAAATTAGACAAAAAGTAATTAAAATTTAAGTAAAATTCTGTGTAATTATATCATTATAATTCTACAAATTTCTTTATTCCTTCAGCAATACTTTGTAATTCTTCAGAGCTGAACTTCAGTTTAGGTTTAGCAAAATCAATATCAGTAATATTTTTAATTGGTACAAGATGAATATGAGCGTGTGGTACTTCTAAACCCACGACTGCGACACCTGTTCTGATAGCTTCACCTTGCATATATTTATCAATAGCTTTAGCTATTTTTTTGGCAAAAATCCATAAACCAGCAAGACTTTCGTCATCTAAATCAAAAATGTAGCTAACTTCTTTCTTGGGTATTACTAAAGTATGAGCTTTAGCCAATGGGTTTATATCTAAAAATGCCAAATAATTTTCATCCTCAGCAACAATATATGCTGGGATTTCACGATTAACAATTTTTGTAAATATACTGGACATAGCTATTCTATTTTCAAAATTTTATACTTTATCACACCAGCTGGCACTTGGATATCTACGATATCATCAATTTTTTTACCTATCAGAGCCTGAGCTACAGGACTATTGACACCGAGATGTTTTTTCTTAAGATCTGCTTCTTTGTCTGGTACTATCTTATAAGAGATTACCTGATTATTAGACAAATTTTTAATAGTAACTGTCGTTAAAATCCTAACTTGAGATTTATCAACCTCAGTCTCATCGATAATTTTAACATTCGCCAATAGTTTTTGCAGTTGAGCGATTTCTAATTCTAGATGAGCCTGTGCATCTTTAGCAGCGTCATATTCAGCATTTTCTGATAAATCGCCTTTTTCTCTAGCCTCTGCTATCATCTGAGCTATATGTGGCCTCTCCTCATGTATCAGTTTATTCAACTTATTTTGAAGATTTTCAAAACCTTCCTTTGTGAGATATGTTATTTCATCCATAATGATAAATTTACTTTTTTATAAAAAATATAAAAAAACATTCCCACGCATTTCAAGCATGGGAAAATTTTATTTGCAAAATTAATAAAAATTTTCTAATATAGCAGATATTAAAATTAAATCTTCAGGATAAGTAATTTTAAGATTTAATCTAGTACCTTCAAAAAAAGTAAGTGGTAGATTTTTACTTTCCCATACATTAGCATCATCAGTAAATTTATCATTATAGTCTTGCTCATAAGCTTGTTTTAGTAGAGAAATATTAAAAAATTGTGGAGTGTCGATTAGCATAACCTTGTCTCTATCTACGATTAAATTTTTATCCTCATCTTGTATCCTAACAGAATTATAAGTTTTATGATACGGGATAGCACAATTATTAGCTTTTGCTAATTTATAACCTTTTCTAATTAATGGTAGAGGTACATATGGTCTAGCAGCATCATGAATAGCCACCAATCCATCATCAGGTAAAGTCGCAAGAGCATTTTTTACACTATCGAAACGTTCTTTACCACCTATTACAGTTTTTATCCCCTTATATTCAGGATAATTATACCAAAATGCTATATAGTATACTTTATGCATACTATTAATCACCAAGATAATATTAGAAACTGGAACAAGTTTAGCAAAAGACTCTATGCTATAGCAAAGAAAAAATTTTCCATTAAAAGACATTAATGGTTTAGGAATATTGCTATGCATACGTCTGCTTTGGCCACCAGCTAAAATAATTGCATATTTGTTATTATCCATTTGTCAATAATTAATCAATTATTAACATTGCATCACCATAAACATGAAAACGATATTTTTCTTTGACAGCTAATTCATAAGCAGACATCAAAAGTTCATAATCTGCGAAAGTAGCAGCAGACATCAGAGATATACTATAAGGCAAATTAAAATTGGTTAAAAATGCATCTGGTACATGAAAATCATAAGGTGGATAAATAAAAAGAGATGTCCATCTATGAGCTGGCATCAAATATCCATCGATAGAATGAGATGATTCAATAGATTTCATCACAGAGTTACCAACTGCACAAATCTTTTTCTTATTTTTTTTAGCTTCATTAACTATCTGACAGGCTTCTTCATTAATGATAAACTCCTCTGCATCGATTTTATGCCTAGCTAAATCTTGAACGTCAATTTTTCGCAAATCTCCTAATCCAATATGTACAGTAATTTCAGCAAAATTAATACCTTTTACTCTCATTCTTTTCATTAATAGTTCAGTGAAATGTAATCCAGCGAAAGGTGGTAAAACAGAGCCTTCTACTTTAGCAAAAACAGTTTGGAAATATTCATTATCAATAGGTTCAGTAGAACGATCCAAAAGTACAGGTACAGCTAATTCCCCTAAACTTTTTAGCAAGCTCAAAAATTTATCATGTGGCATCTCTGTGAGAAAGCGAATAGTACGTCCACGAGAAGTAGTATTATCTATAACCTCTGCAACCAATTCACTATTATCTCCAAAATATAATTTGTTACCAATACGAATTTTTCTCGCTGGCTCTACAGTAACATCCCACAATTTAAGATCTTCATTTAGCTCCCTTAAAAGTATCACTTCTATTTGAGCTCCAGTACGTTCTTTTGTTGCTATTAATCTAGCAGGGATTACTTTAGTATTATTAATGATCATCACATCTCCATCATCAAAATAATCTGTAATATTTTTGAAAATTTTATGCTCAATTTCACCTGTTTTTTTATGTATCACCATTAGCCGACACTCATCTCTCTCCTCCATAGGGTATCTCGCTATCAATTCATCAGGTAGATCAAAATTAAAATGCATCAATTTTTTAGGTTCCATAAATTAATTTTTTTAATAGGAATTTAATATACGTAGAATAATCGTTTTTGTTACATTATTTAAATAATATTAGAAAAAGTGTATCTTAACAAATAACAAAGAATATTCTTTAATTTCATTTAATGCCCGGAACAGGACTCGAACCTGCACACTTGTGACAGTACTAGTCCCTGAAACTAGCGCGTCTACCAATTCCGCCATCCGGGCATAAAAAAAGTGCCCAGGACAAGACTCGAACTTGCACACCCTTGCAGGCACTACCCCCTCAAAGTAGCGCGTCTACCAATTCCGCCACCTGGGCAATTTTTTGCAAAATTAAATATTTTTTTTCGCAATAAAAAATTTAATTTTTGTTTAAGATTTATAAAAACAATTTGCCATAAAGCAGAAAATTATCATAAAAAATAATAATATTAAAATTCTTTGAAATAGACTTTCAGCTAATAAATTTTGCTAAAAATTTTTGTATTAATAAAATAAACAAATATCAATTTTTGTAACGTGTTAGAGCCGCATTGGGAAATGATTTATTATAAAACAAGAAAGCTGAGTAAAGGTATTGAGCAAACGTAGTGAGTGAGTTTGCAAAACCCAATGGTTGATTACAAAGTTTTATAAAATCATTTATCCAGCAGAGACTTTTCTTTGTTTCATTCTTTTCATAATTGGAAAAGGAAGAATTTATAAAAATACTTTAAAATAAATAAAATTCCATTTTTAAAAATATAGTTATTACTGATATATTCACAGTAATAATCAGTTATAAATTAAACGCTTAATTCAAATTATTTTATTGTTATTAATATAAAACTTATCATTTATATTATTCTTTTAAATCAATTTTATTACTTTTGCAAAAAACTTAATATTAAATATGAACAATGCTATAGAAGTTTCTAATATTACAAAAAAATATAGAGAGCATACGGCTTTAGATAATGTGAGTTTCGCAGTACCTAATGGTAGTATTTTTGGTATTTTAGGACCGAATGGTGCTGGTAAAACCACACTATTGCGAATAATTAATAATATAATACCACCAGATAGTGGAGAAATATTACTCTATGATGAGCCACTTAGTGACAAACATATGGAAGAGATTGGTTATCTACCTGAAGAGCGTGGTTTATACAAGAAAATGTCTGTTGGTGATCAAGTTTTATATCTTTCACAACTAAAGGGACTTTCGCAGAAAGAAGCTAGAGAAAAGATAAACTATTGGTTTGATAAATTAGATATAAAATCTTGGTTGGGTAGAAAAGTAGAAGAATTATCAAAAGGAATGCAACAAAAAGTACAATTTATTATTACTGTTTTGCATTCTCCTAAATTACTAATCT
>JAGPGB010000050.1 GCA_018056215.1 Bacteroidales bacterium
AAAATATTTTTTATTCTTCAATCTCTTTATCATATATTTTAACATATTCTCTGATTTTTTCTATTGGACCGAAAAGTACTAATCTATCATTTTTATGTAATAATGTTTTAGGGTCCCTAGCAGGTGTATATTCAAATGAAGGAGTATGATATAATTCGCTTCGCTCAAAAGGACTTTCTGTATATGAATATCTTTTAAGCATTAAAATATTAATATCATCATTGATTTTTATATCACCTAATTTCAGATTTTCGTATGATCTAGGAATATTTATTTCTACAGCGATAAAGTTTTTAGATATTGGAAATGCATCATAAATTATTTTACTCGCAATCTGCATAGCTAGCCTACCAGCAGATTCGATTTCGGGTTCAAAAATGTATTTAACTCTCAGTAGAGATAAAATCTGCCAATGAATATTATTGATAGCTCTCGCATAGATGATTTTAGCCTCATATTTTTTAAGTAATGCTACCATTGTAAGACTAATGCCCACATCATGACCTATGCATACAATGCAAAAATCATATAAAGATACTTCTAATTCATTCATTACCTCATCTTTAGTGGCATCGCCTTCTACCACATTGGTAATGCTGTCTTTATATAAATCTACTAGATGATGATTAATATCTACACCTGTTACTTCCATATCTTCGAGAGTTAGCCTTCTAGCTAATTCGCTACCGAAATTACCTAACCCTAATACTAAAACTTTTTTACTCATTTATTTATTTTTATAAGTTTACATCAATTTCTGGATATTTGATTAACCTTTGCTTAGCTTTCCTAATGATAGCTAAAAATAGGATAATAAATTGCATTCTGCCAATAAACATTTCTGTTATTATCACAATTTTAGATGCTAAAGATAGACTAGGAGTTATACCTAGTGTTAATCCTACTGTGCCAAAGGCTGAAAACACTTCAAACATTATATTCATAAAACCCAGATGTGGATCAAAAGCACATACTAAAATTGTTCCTATGAAAATCGTCAATAAAGAAAAAACAATGATTACAAATGCCTTTTGTATACTGCTATTACCGATAGAACGTTTTTTGAAAATAATTTTTTCTTGATTTTTACCTAGAGACCTTGCATTTAAAAATGCTAATGCTAATGAAGTGGTTTTAATACCACCTCCAGTACTACCTGGTGATGCTCCTATCCACATTAATATTATTATAAACATTACTGTAGCAGGTGAAAAAATAGCAAAATCTAAAGTATTAAAACCTGCTGTCCTTGGCGTCACTGAGCAAAAAAATGCTTGTACAATTTTATCAAACCAATTATAGCTAGCTAACCCCTTATTAGCTTCTAAAATTAAAATTACTGCCATTCCTATTACGAGCAATATTATTGTGGTTCTCACCACTATTATATTGTTTATATTGACAATTTTAGGTCTAATTATTTTTGATTTATTAAATATTTTTCTAAAAAAATTTTTAATATATAGAAAGAAGTTATTTACGAAACTTTTAATTACAAAAAATCCTAAACCACCGAAAATTATTAACCCACCTATTGTAAAAATGCTTAAATAATTACCAACAAAGACACTATTCATCATACCACCATCTACATTACTAAAGCCTGCATTACAAAAAGCTGCTATTGCGTGAAAAATCGCAAAAAATACGTGCTGAGATATTGTATTAAACTCTCCCGCAGGTGTAGAAAAATAAATTAATATAGCACCTATACTTTCGAAAAATAATGTTATTAGTATTACTGCATAAAGATTTTTTAAAACTTCTTTGTATGTAGAAGCTCCTATGCTAAATCCTAAGCCTTGTTGCTCCTTGAGAGATAAATCTGAACGTGTAAATGACAAAGCTAAAAAACTTGTTATTGTCATTATTCCTAATCCACCAATTTGTATTAAAATTAATATAATTAATTTCCCTAACCATGTAAATGTAGTTGCTATATTTAATGTACTCAAGCCCGTTACACATACAGCAGATACAGTGATGAATAATGAATCTTCATATTTTATATCTTCGTATGTTGCAGCAGGTAATAATAATAGAAATGAACCTATTATTATTATAAAAATAAAACTAAGAATAAAAATTTTTGCTGGGTGCTGTTTTGTGAAACGATAAATATTCTCTATCCAATGGCTTATTGTTCTCAAAAATACTATAAATATTAAAAACAATTTATAATAATAAATGTAATTTAATTCATGTAAATAACTTGATATAAAATCAGGAATAATATAGACAAAATAGTTTAATGTAAGGATAAATATTACTTTTATTAGCAAATTTATCCACGAAAATCGCCTACCACCTGGTAATATTAATAAAATTATCTGGATAAAATAAAGAATACTTATACTCCAACAAATGAAATTTATATACGGGATTAGATTTTGTGCTACGACAGGTGTATATAAATTACCAACAAAAAATATTGCTAATAAACCACCAAAAAATGAAAAAAAAGAAATTAAAATATAACTAAGGTTTAGTACTCTTGGATTGATTTTAAATATCCATTCGTAAACTTTTATCCTCGTTTTTTTTAATAAATAAAAAAAATCTTTAATAAATTTTTTCACTGCTTTATAATATCAATATTAATAAATTAGTATTTGTTAATTAGTGATAATTTTTTAATTATTATCTTCATAGAACCATTCCGCATATGAGCTATCTGTCTCTCTTAATAATGCGTGTACCAATTTTACATTATCAGGTAATTGTTTATCAATAATATCAATAAAATGTAATAATAAATTTTCACTTGTTGGCTGAAAAGGTAATTTAATAATTCTAGAAAAGCTATCTATATCCTGCACTTGTTCTATCCAATTAGCTTTTTGATTAACTACTAATGAATGATCGAACCTATTTATAATATGTTTATTTACAATATCTTTTAATACGCCAAAATCCATTACCATGCCATTTTTAGGAGACATAATATCATTATTTGGAGTGCCCAAAATAGTAATAATTAAAGTATAAGAATGTCCATGTACGTAAGCACACAAGCCATCATATTTATCTAATACGTGTGCCATCTCGAAATGAAATTCTTTACTTATTCTTATTAAAGACATTTTTTTTTTGCAAACTTATTAAGTTTTTATATTTCAAAAAAATTTTTTTAAATGACGAATTTAAATTTTTTATTTATAAAAAAAAGATTTATCTTTGCAAAAAACATAAAAATTTTTGTATTATGAGAAAGCATATTTTTAACGCAGGTCCCGCAGTATTACCAGTATCAGTATTAGAGAAAGTATCAAAAGCTGCTCTAGATTTGGATGGTATAGGGATGTCTATACTTGAGATTTCACATCGATCAAAAGAATTTGATGCTATTATTAATGAAGCTGTAGAATTGATGAAAGAGTTAATGAATATTCCAGAAGGTTACCACATCATTTTCGTTGGTGGAGGTGCGTCTACTCAATTTGCTATGCTACCAATGAATTTCCTCAAAACTAAAGCAGCTTATTTAGAAACTGGTAGCTGGGCAAAAAAAGCTGCCAAAGAGGCTAAATTATTTGGTGAAGTTCAGATAGTCGCCTCATCAGCTGATAAAAACTTTACTTATATTCCTAAGAATTTTACTATACCTACAGATGTAGATTATTTCCACATTACTACTAATAATACAATTTATGGTACAGAAATAAAAACTGATTTTAGTTCACCAGTACCTCTAGTAGCTGATATGTCATCAGACTTCTATAGCAGACCAGTAGATGTATCTAAATACTCTTTAATCTATGGTGGTGCACAAAAAAATGTAGGTCCAGCAGGAGTAACTATAGCAATCATAAAAGATGATTTTCTAAATAGTAAACAAGTTACAGACCGCATAATACCTACTATGCTCAATTATAAAACTCATACCGAAGAAAACAGTCTCTATAATACTCCTCCAGTATATGCTATTTTTGTTGTTAGAGAAGTGATGCGTTGGCTGAAAACAGAAATCGGTGGTTTAGAGAATATGAAAAAAATCAATGAAGATAAAGCTAAAGTTCTCAATGATTATTTAGACAATAGCAAGATGTTTGTTCCTACTGTTCCAAACAAAGAAGATCGTTCATTAATGAATATTACTTTTGTAATGCAGGATCCATACAAAGATTTAGAAGCAGCTTTCTTAGAACATTCTAAAAAATATGGTATCGTAGGTATCAAAGGTCATAGAAGTGTTGGAGGTTTCAGAGCTTCTATGTATAATGCTTTGCCCATAGATAGTGTTAAAGTTTTAGTTCAAGCTATGGAAGAGTTCGAAAAAACAAATTTGAAATAATATTAAAAAAATGAATATTATGAATAAAATAGTAGTTTTAACAGAAAAACCTTTTGCAAGTGATGCCGTTAATAAAATGAGTGACATTGCAAAAGCAGAAAAATTTGATATAAAATTTGTAGAAAATTATACAACTAAAGAACAAGCTTATGAAGGTGTGAAAGATGCTGAAGCTTTAATAGTACGTAGTGATATTGTAGATAAAGATTTGATCTCACATGCTCCTAATCTCAAAATCGTTGTTAGAGCTGGTGCAGGTTATGATAATATAGATCTAGCTGCATGTACAGAGCATAAAATTGTAGTTATGAATACGCCGGGGCAAAATTCTAATGCAGTTGCAGAATTAGCACTTGCTCTTATGCTATATGCTGCTCGCAATTTTTTTGATGGTTCTACTGGAATCGAGTTAAAAGGTAAAACTTTAGGATTACATGGTTTTGGTTATACTGCAAAAGCTTTAGCTCAACTAGTACAAGGTTTTAATATGAAATTATATGGACATAGACGCTCTGCAAACGAAGATGAATATAAACAATTAAACGTAACTAAAGCTAATTCTATCGAAGAATTATATAAATCTTGTCAATTTATTTCATTGCACATACCTGCTAATGATAATACTATAAAATCAATTAATTATAATCTATTATCATTAATGCCTAAAAATGCTGTTTTAGTAAATACTGCTAGAAAAGAACTTATTGATGAAGATGGTTTATTAAAAATGTTCGCAGAAAGACCAGATTTTAAGTATGTAACTGATGTTGCTCCAAATTGCAAAGACATCTTAAATGAAAAATATCCTGGACGTTATTATGCTACTCCCAAAAAATTAGGTGCTCAAACTAAAGAAGCTAATAATAATGCTGGTTTAGCTGCTGTTAAACAAATTATTGCTTTCTTTAATAATGGAGATACTACTTTTCAAGTAAATAAATAGAAAAAAATTACAACACCAAAAATATACAACTATGGAAGAAAATAGACCAATGAACTTCTTCAGATTCGAAGATCTACGCATTTATCACAAGACTTTAGATTTCGTGTCTTGGGTTTATAATGCTACCAAATCATTCCCAGATTATGCTTCTGTGATTAGGAATGATATGATAGAGGCAGCACAAGAGATAACGGTTAATATTGCCGAAGGCTCTGGACGTACTAAAAATCAGTTTATCTATTATCTAAAAATGGGTCGTAGCTCTATCAGAAAAAGCATCGTACTTATTACTATTGCTCAAAAAGAAGGTTTAATTACTGATGAGCAACACGAAGAAGCTAAAAATTTACTTATCGAAATCTCTAAAATGTTAGGTGCTCTTATCTCTTCTCTACAACGTAATAAAAGAGGTGAAAGAAGCTCTTCCGAAGAGGGAGAAGATGATGATGATTTCGAAGAAAATAATAGCGGTAACGAACTAATTTAATTCTCTATCTGCTATTAAATAGAGTAGGAGAGAGACTTTCTTTAAAAAATACTTTTATTAACGAAACTTAATGTTGATTAATATTTTTTGTTAATTTGTATATTTATTGTTTATAAATTTTTTAAAATAAATTAAATTATGGCAATTTTTAGACCTTTTAAAGCATTACGACCACCCAAAAATATAGCTGATAAAGTGGCAGCTAAACCGTATGATGTTATTAACACACAAGAAGCAAGAAAAGAAGCTGAAGGTAATCCATATTCTTTGCTTCATATTACTAGATCAGAAATAGATTTACCTGTAGGTACTGATGAACACGATCCACGCGTTTATGAAAAAGCTAAAGAAAATTTTCTAAAATTTATTGAAAATAAATGGTTAATACCTGATAAAGAGGCATATTTCTACATTTATGCTCAAACTATGTGGGGAAAAACTCAATATGGAATCGTTGGTTGTGCTAGCATAGATGACTATTTTAATAATGTTATCAAAAAACATGAACTCACCCGTAAGGATAAAGAAGAAGATAGAATGAAACATGTGAGAGTAACTAATGCTAATGTAGAACCAGTTTTTTTTGCATATAAATCACTTCCTGAATTAGATAACTTGATTCTTTCTTATGCTAAAGAGCATGAACCAATTTATGATTTCACTGCTAATGATGGCGTAGGACATCATTTCTGGGTAATAAACGAAAAGGAAATTAATGAAAAAATTCAAAAATTATTTGCTGAAATGCCTGCTCTATATGTAGCTGATGGTCATCATCGTACTGCAGCAGCAGCTTTAGTAGGTAAAGAAAAACGTGAACAACATCCTAATTATACTGGCAATGAAGAATTTAACTATTTCATGGCTGTAGCTTTCCCAGATAATCAATTGACAATTATTGATTATAATAGAGTCGTAAAAGATTTAAATGGTCTAAGCAAAGATGAATTTTTACAAAAATTATCTGAATTTTTTGATATTGAAAATAAAGGTACAGAAGAATATAAGCCTAATAAACTTCATAATTTTTCAATGTATTTGGGGGGTAATTGGTATTCATTAACAGCAAAGAAAGGCACCTACAATGACAATGATCCTATTGGGGTACTAGATGTAACTATTTTATCAGATTTAGTTTTAAATAATTTATTAGGCATTAAAGATCTGAGAACAGATAAAAGGATTGATTTTGTAGGTGGCATCAGAGGTTTAGGTGAGCTGAAACGTCGTGTGGATAGTGGAGAAATGACTGTTGCTTTTGCTTTATATCCAGTGTCTATGAAGCAACTCATGGATATAGCTGATAGTGGCAACATAATGCCTCCAAAAACTACTTGGTTTGAACCTAAACTTCGTAGCGGACTCTCAATTCATTTGCTGGATTAAGTTTACTAATTAAAATTTTATTTTGAAAAAAATTACCAGGTTTTCCTGGTAATTTTTTTATTATGTTAAATAGAAATAATTTAGCATAATTTTTTATAAATATAATAGAAAATTAGATAAAAATAGCTCAACGTATGTTGAAGAATTATAATATTAAAAATATTAATTTTAATTAAATTTTTTGTAATTTAATTTATAGAATAACATTTTTTAATTATACTAAAATATTTATTAGGTAATTGTTTGAAAAATATATTTTTTATATTTGATAATTTTAATATTAATATGATAAAAATTTTGAGAAAATTTTTACAAAT
>JAGPGB010000051.1:0-3869 GCA_018056215.1 Bacteroidales bacterium
ACACACTAACTTGATGTGTTTTATAAAATTATCCTTTTTAGCTATACCTACAATAAAAATTATAGAACCAAAATTATTAATCTTCAATAACTCTTTTACGAGGAATATCTAACTCTTTATAATATCCGCTATCTAATTTACTTTTAACTTCTTTAAATGCTTTTATAGTAATATTAATATCATCTAAAGAATGTGCAGCAGAAGGGATGATACGTATGAGAAAGATACCTTTAGGTACTACTGGATAAGTAACTATAGAGCAGAAAATACTATAATTTTCACGTAAATCTACTATTAGATTTGAAGCTTCACTATCACCACCTTTTAGAAATACGGGAGTAACAGGAGATTGAGTTTTGCCAATATCAAAACCAGCCTCTCTCAAACCACTTTGTATAGTATGTACATTATTCCAAAGCTTTTCACGCAATTCTGGCATAGTTTTTATCATTTCTAATCTTTTTTGAATACCTATAACCATAGGCATAGGTAAGGCTTTAGCATATATTTGAGATCTCATGTTATAGCGTAAATAGTTAATAACATTTTTAGGACCAGCAATAAATCCACCAATTCCAGCAAAAGCTTTTGCAAAAGTTCCAAAATACAAGTCTACCTTAGACTGTAAACCAAAATGTTCGTCTGTACCAGCACCTGTTGGCCCCATAGTTCCTATACCATGAGCATCATCGATTAATAAACGAAAATTATATTTGTCTTTCAAAGCCACAATACCTGGCAAATTACCTAACTCAGCAGTCATACCATACACACCTTCTGTAATAACTAAAATACCACCACCAGTTTCTTTAGTAACAGCCTCTGCATGTTGCAATTGCTTTTCTAAACTTTCCATATCATTATGCTTGTAAGTAAAACGCTTGCCTATATGTAGACGCATACCATCGATTATACAAGCATGAGCCTCCTCATCATAAACTATTACATCTTTTCTACAAACAAGAGTATCAATTATAGAAATCATACCTTGGTATCCATAATTTAGTACAAAAGCATCCTCACGTTTTACAAAATCAGCTAATTGTTTTTCTAATTTTCTATGTTCTTTAGTATGTCCACTCATCATTCTAGCACCCATTGGATATGCTAAACCATACTGAGCAGCTGCCTCAGCATCTACTTTTCTCACCTCTGGATGATTTGCTAATCCTAAATAATTATTCAAACTCCATACTATCATTTCTTTACCCATAAATTTCATATGAGGCCCTATTTCTCCCTCTAACTGCGGGTACATGAAATAGCCATGTGCGAATTCATAATATTTACCCAATGGAGTGTCATCTAAATTAAACTTTTCGAAAATATCCATAATTTTTTTTGCAAAATTGTATATTTTTTTTTAAATGATTTATAAAAGATGTAAAAATGCATTATTTTATTTATTTTTGTTTAATAAAGCATTCTATATATAACTATTATAATGTTTCTCTATCAAAGATCCATTTTAATATATCTATATCAATCGAAGATAAGACCTTGTCTCTGCGAGACATCATATTTGTAGCTGTCAGTATAGCTTTATTAAAATCGTAAATTTGCCAACCACTCGCCCCGCCCCATCTGAAAGACGGTATAAATGTTCGTGGAAATCCTGCACCATATATATTACAAGAGCAACCTATTACAGTTCCAGTATTGAGCATAGTATTAATTCCTAATTTAGTATGATCGCCCATAATCAAACCAGCAAATTGTAAACCAGTATTTTCATAAGTATTTAAAGCATAATTCCACATTTTTATTTTTTCATAAGTATTTTTTAAATTGCTGTTATTACTGTCTGCACCTATATTACACCATTCACCTATATATGCATTGCCTATGAATCCTTCATGAGCTTTATTGCTAAATGCCTGCAATACTACATTATTTAATTCTCCGGCTATTTTACAATGAGGTCCAATGGTAGTATTACCATAAATCTTTGCTCCAGCTTTTATTTGTGAATGTTCGCCTAGCGCTACAGGACCTTTGATAGTAGCGAAATCCATAATTTCAGAATTTTTGCCTAAATATATGCTACCTTCCTCTGCATCTAATGAACATGGTGATAATCGAACACCTTTTTCTATGAAAATATTATCTCGTCTTTTAGCATATACGTAGTCTGGAATATTTTCTGATTGTCTATTGTGCGTTAATAATTCAAAATCTTTAATGATTTCTTCTCCATTAAATGAAAATATATCCCAGGTTCTTTTAATAAGTTTAATGTCTTCATTATAAATTTTACAATTTATATTATTGTGAATTTGTGAATTAATATTATTTTCTGAATAAGTTTTAGATCTTACAGCTATAAAATTATTATTATAAATCAAAATTTGATTTATTTCTAATTTCAGAATTTCATTAACTAAATCTTTGCTTGGTAAAGTACGAGCATCTATCCACAAGGTTTCATCTGTCGCCTGTGGGAGTGTATACTTATTTTGTAAATATTCCGCAGTTTTTAAGTTAATAGCAGCATTTGTGTATTTTTCCCATTTTTCTTTAATAGTTAAAATACCAATTCGAATATCAGCTATAGATCTAGTAAATACTATCGGCAGTAAGTGCTCTCGCTCTCTATCTAATAAAATAATTTGTTGCATAATATTAATTTTACACGAAAATAGCAATTAGTTATTTATTAGCAAAATTTTTGGGAAAAATATTTGTATTATAAATATTGACAATAAAAAATAAATATCGATCAATATTGTACTGACCGATATTTATTAATATAATTTGTCTTTAAGAAAATCGTTAATTATTTCTCGTTTTCTTTACTTGGATTATAATTTTTGTATCTATTTCTAAACTTATCTACACGACCTGCAGTATCTACCAGCTGCATTTTACCAGTAAAAAATGGATGTGATGTATTAGAAATTTCTACTTTTATTAATGGATATTCATTACCATCTTCCCACACAATGGTTTCTTTTGACTGAGCAGTACTACGAGTGAGAAACATATAATCATTAGACATGTCCTTGAAAACTACAAATCTGTATTCTTTTGGATGAATTCCTTTTTTCATTTTTACTTAATTTTTGGTTTGCAAAATTAATAATATTTTTTATAATAAAAAAGTTTTAATACTAAAAATTTGGTTTTTTAATTTTACTGATATAATTTTGCATAATACAAACATAATAATTATGACAAATATTATAGAAGAATTAGAATTACATAAAAAAATGATTAATTACTATATAGATTTAATAAATGAAAATGAAAATATCTCTAATCTCAAACTATTATTACAAGAAATAGAAACTTTACATAATATTATTCTAAAAGAATATTTAAATCATTTACCCATAACACTAAATAACGCTCAATCTGATAACAAAAATATAATAGAAGAGGATTTGCATATTAATAATATAGCAAAACAAGAAATAGAAATTAATGAAAAACATAATGAGAGCATAAATGATTTAAATACTAAAATAGAAGAAAATATCGATGAAATACAAGATATTAATAAACCTATAGATCATTACATAAATGACATTTCAATTGTGCCGGATGAAATTACTGAAAAGTATGATGAAAAAACAGAACCAATTTTAATAAACTCCGAAAAAACAACTCTTGATTTTGAATTAACTAATGATGAAAAAGATAACATTAATGTTGTAGAGAAAATTTACCAAGATAAAAATATACAAACAGAAAGTTTTGTTAACGAAAAAATAAAAGAGCAAGATGAAATTACTGAAATGTCTGATGAAAAAACAGAACCAATTTTAATAAACTCCGAAAAAACAACTCTTGATTTTGAATTAACTAATGATGAAAAAGATAACATTAATGTTGTAGAGAAAATTTACCAAGATAAAAATATACAAACA
>JAGPGB010000051.1:3969-7372 GCA_018056215.1 Bacteroidales bacterium
TGATGAAAAAACAGAACCAATTTTAATAAACTCCGAAAAAACAACTCTTGATTTTGAATTAACTAATGATGAAAAAGATAACATTAATGTTGTAGAGAAAATTTACCAAGATAAAAATATACAAACAGAAAGTTTTGTTAACGAAAAAATAAAAGAGCAAGATGAAATTACTGAAATGTCTGATGAAAAAACAGAACCAACATTTATCACTACTGAGGAACTCCCCCTTGACTTTGACATAACTAATAAAAATGAAGAACATTCTAATAATAAAAAAACAAACACTAAAGAGAAACAGACAATTTTAGAATCTTTTATCAATGAAGCCGACAATGATTTTGAAACTATCAATAATCCACTAATCAATAATAAAATAGATGATTTACATAAAGCTTTTAGCATATCAGACAGATATTTTATCACAAATAAACTTTTTAATAATAATCCTGTAGCTTATTCTATGGCTATAGAGTCTATTAATCAATGTGCTACAATAGAGCAAGCGAATATAATCTTAAAAGAATTACAAAATAAATATCAATGGGATATTAAGTCATATGAATATAATTATTTCTACTCAATAATACAACAAAAATTTAATTAAAAAAATGAAATATTTTATTAAAATTCTTTTTTTTCTACTAATTCTTTTATTTTATATCCCATCAAAAGGGCAAGACATACAATATGCACGTATGTTATTAAAACAATTAACTAGTGAAGAATTTGCTGGTCGTAGCATAGCAGATAGTGGTATATTCAAAGCAGCAAAATTTATTGAGGATCAAATGCAGTCTAATGGTATTATGCCATTAGCTCAATTAAATAATTCTTATAGACAATGCTTCCCCATGTCGGCTTCTCTACTCATAAAAGAAGTAAATGTAAAACTAGATGATAGAGAACTACAGCTGGGAAAAGAGTTTTTGGCATGGCCTACAGCTA
Source organism: Bacteroidales bacterium (assembly GCA_018056215.1). Lineage (GTDB taxonomy): Bacteria > Bacteroidota > Bacteroidia > Bacteroidales > DTU049 > DTU049. The sequence continues at coordinate 4,915 of JAGPGB010000051.1, forward strand.
AATCAGTACAAGGCAACTTTGACATTAAATATATTTCAATAAATGAAAAATCTGATCCAGAAAAAATCATCAAGAAAATAACAAAAGCACCCAATTATTTTTATTTTTTAGATTACTCTAAAGCATACTTACTAAAAGCGAAAAATAAAGAAAACTACAATAAACTAAAAAGTTTATATTACTTATCTGAACCTTCACCAATAGGATATATTTTGCTGGACTCATCTTCATTTTTTTACACTGCTAAATCTTTTTCTAATATTAATCACCAAATCATTGTTCTTAATGCAAAAAAATTGCAATTTGAAAAACCACCTCAAAAAATATTTACGAAATACACTGTTTCCACACAACCCAATACTGAAATTTGTAATATTATTGGCTATATTCCAGGTAAGCTATATCCAGATAGTTTTATAGTGATAGGAGCACATTATGACCATTTAGGTAAAATAGCTGACCAACATTTCCCAGGGGCTAATGATAATGCTAGTGGAGTGACTATGCTATTAGATCTTGCTAGAGAGTTTGCTAAAAGTGATATTAAGCCAGATTATTCTTTGATTTTTATAAGTTTTGCTGGAGAAGAGATAGGTTTATTAGGATCTAAATATTTTACTACTTATTCACCAATTGAACTGAAAAAAATAAAATTAATGATAAACCTCGACATGGTAGGTAGTGGCAAAGAAGGTATTTCTGTAGTAAATGCTAAAGCCAATCCAACAATATTTCAAAAATTACAACAAATAAATGACGAAAAAAAATATGTAGTCGATATGCGAGCAGGCGGCTCATCATGTAATTCTGACCATTGTCCCTTTGATCAACTTGGAATACCTGCTATTTTTATTTTTTCACGTGATAAAGACTATCCATATTATCACATACCAGATGACGATTTTGATAAATTACCATTAGATGGTTATGAAGGTATTTTTAAATTAATTTATGATTATATAATGCTATTAAATAAATAGTAAATTACATCCGCGCAGTGCAGAATAATCGAAACGTCCTAATATCTCAAATAAGCCATTATCATATTTTTTGCCAATATCATCAGTTAGTATAAATGGTAGAGAATATAAATTTGCTAAATCTATGATACCAATTTTGCCATTTACTTGATTTGGTAAAGTATGCAAAAAATTATACCTATCTTTAATTAAAATTTTCATCCAAGACGGTGTAGAAAATTCTCCATTAGATAATGAATAAGCTTGTGATAATAATTCTGTCATACCATATTCACTTGCAATACTATTAAGACCAAAAGCATATTTTAGTTTATTGTGTAACTCGCTTCTAGTGATTTCTTCCCTTCTCCCTTTCATACCACCAGTTTCTATAATAATAGCATTCTCAAGTTTCATTGGATATTTTTCAGCAAATTCTAAAAGTGCAAAACTAACTCCCCATAATATGATTTTAGATTTCTCTTTTTGCCATTTTTCAATAGTTTCCCTTAGAGAAGTATAATCCCATTTAAAAAATTTTGATTCTTTTGACTTATTTGCTAAAATCTGAGCCATATAGACTAAAGATGAATGAGGTTGCTCTAAATAATTTGGCAATAAAAAAGCAAACTTATACTGATCTGGTGAACCGAAAAATTTTTCAAAAGTTTTTAATAAACTATTCTCATACACTATAAGAGAAGAAACATAATGTTTACCTTTATTCATAGCAGTAGTTCCACTTGTTTCGAAAACAGCTTCTACAGGTAAATTTTGTAATATTACTTTTTGAGTTTTAAATATATCCACTGGTAATAAAGGTATCTCATCAATACTCGAAACATTATTAGGATTTTTATTTATAAAATCACAATATTTATTATACACTTCATTATGATGATAATGTAATTCAAATAATTTTAAAGTTATATTATCAAAATTTAAATTTTCATTAAAAATATCACGCTCTATGTCATGAAGCATATTTACAAGATTCATAAAAAATTAGTAATTTTACACAAAATTAAAAAAATTATAATGAAAATATCGATTTTAAATTATATAATTGTATTTTCTATAATAATAATATCCCTAAGCAGTTGTATAGAAAATCCCGAGTATCCAGTAATTCCTGAAATTAAATTTAAAGATTTCCAAATAATGAAATCTCAACAAGGTAAAGATAGCCTAGGGACATTAATATTCACATTTACTGATGGAGATGGAGATATAGGATTAGATGAGAGTGATACTTTCCCACCTTTTAATAGTGAGAGTGAATATTATTACAATTTTTATCTATATTTTGTAGAGTATAATGACAATGGAGATAGCATAAAACAAATAGAACCACCATATACAGCACGTATACCACGAATTAATAGGTACTCAGAGAGTGTAAAAGGGGAGATATATGTAGAGATAGATGTGTATTTTTTGCCATTAGTTGTGCAATATCATAACATAAATATGAGATTTTTTATTTATGACAGGGCACT
>JAGPGB010000052.1 GCA_018056215.1 Bacteroidales bacterium
GATTTTTATAAAAAAGCATTCGCTGCATTAGAAGCAAATAATGAAAGTTCATTGCCATCTGGTTATGCTGTTTGTCCTGTTTGTGGTAATACTTATGATAGTGCAAATATAGATGAAAAATGTGCTTTTTGCCAAACTACTAAAGATAAATTTTTCACTTTTTAAATTATTAGTTTTAGAATAATTTATCTTTGTTATTAAAATAGAGAGGTTTACAATTTATAGACCTCTCTTTTTTTCTTAAAATTTAATAAATTTGATATATATTTGTATTTAATTTATAAATAAAATATTTTAATGGGTTTAAAAAATACTATTGGTATTTTTATATTTTTCATTTTAGCATCAGTGAGTTTACAAGCTCAAAATTTCACTGAATTAAATTTTGTTGAAAATAAAGGTCAATGGAATGATGACGTTAAATATAAATCTAATATAGGGAATAATGATATTTATATTACTACCAAAGGTATTACAATCAATTTAATAGACCCGTCTTTTAGTGATTCTATCTACCACAGAAAAATGCATGCTCCTGATGAGAAGCAACAAAAACTATTACCTTTAAAAATAAAAGGGCATGTGTTAGAAATAGAATTTAATAATGCTAATATGCAGTCATTGGAAGGTATAGATTCTATGCCGTATTACTTAAATTATTATATAGGTAATAATTCAGATAAATGGGCTAATAAGATTCATCCAGTGAGAATAATAAAAATGCATGAATTATATGAGGGTACAGATGCTTTAATTACTAGTAAAAATGGTAATTTAACAATTGATTTTTATTTATCACCACATGCTAGAGTTAGAAATATTAGTTTTTCTATTTTAGGAGTAGAGAATGTAAAACTGAATGATAGCATAATCACTATTCCCACTTCAGTAGGAGTATTGCAACTAAATGCACCAAGAGCTTTTCAAAATGATACAGAAATACCAATAAAATATAAGATAAAAGGTAATAATATCTCATTTATTTTGCCAGAAGGATATGATAAAAGTAAAGAGCTGCATATAGATCCAGATATTATGTTTTGTTCATACTCTGGGGCTACTTCAGATAATTGGGGTTACACAGCCACATATGATAAAGATGGGTTTTTATATACCGGAGGTAATAGTTTCGCAATGGGATATCCGACTACATCTGGTGCATATGATACAATATTTAATGGTAATGTAGATGCTGTAGTGTCGAAATATGATACTACAGGATCATATTTAATATATAGCACTTATCTAGGAGGTAGCGGTTATGAAGTGCCTATAAGCATGGTAACAAATGATTTAGATGAATTGTATGTTTTAACTATTACTGGCTCTAGTGATTATCCATATTCTACAGGCTGCTATGATTCCACTTTTAATGGAGGGACAAATTATACATTGACTTATGTGATTAATTATACTAATGGCAGTGATCTAGGAATAACTGCTTTTTCACCTGATGGTACTGCATTAATATCCTCTACCTATGTAGGTGGCACCGCTAATGATGGATTAAATGCTGCTACTGCATTATTACACAATTATGCTGATGATGCTAGAGGGGAAATTATATTAGGTAGGAATAATGAAGTTTACATAGCTGGTAGCACATATTCAAATGATTTTCCCATCACTACTAATACTTTTCAACCTGTACCATCTTTAGGACAAAAGGGTTTTGTTACTTGTTTAGATAGATATCTATCTCAAATAATGTGGAGTAGCTATTTTGATGGTAATGGTCATGATGCTATTTATAGTATTTTCCTGGGTAGACAAGATGCTATTTATATAGCTGGCGGCACTACTAGTAATGATTTACCTACAACTAACAATGCAATAATGCAAAATTTTCAAGGTAATGTAGATGGATTTATTGCTAGAATTAGTAATAATGGTGCTTTTCTAAACGCTTGCACGTATTTTGGTACACCTCAGTATGATCAAGTTTTTTTCGTAAGGACTGATAAATATGATAATGTTTACATTTATGGTCAATCAAATAATGCAACAAATCTATTAGTGCAAAATGCTGGATGGTACACTCCATCAGGTGGGCAATTTATTACAAAATTGAATAAATATTTAACCAGTACTTATTGGTCTACAAGATTTGGTACTGCACCGGGATTTATTAATCTTAGTCCATCTGCATTAACTGTTGATTACTGTAATAATATTTATTTGTCAGGATGGGGAGGAACCCTGAACGGAGGTAGTACTAGTGGATTACCTATTACATCAGATGCTTTCCAGACTATTACTGACGGTAATGATTTCTATTTTTTATCGATTGACCAAGATGCTACAGCATTATTATTTGCTTCATATTTTGGTGGCAATGTCAGTATGGAGCATGTAGATGGTGGTACTAGTCGCTTTGATAGGCTAGGTCGTTTATACCAATCTATTTGTGCAGGGTGTGGCAGTAATAGTGATCTACCTACTACTACTGGTGCTTGGTCCAATACTAATAATTCTTTTAATTGCAATAATGGTGTAGTAAAAATAGATTTTCATTTACCAGCAATAGTTGCTGATTTTAATGCACCTAATATTGTGTGTATGCCAGATAGCGTACATTTTGTCAATATTAGTCACATACCGCCAACAAGTAATCCTACCTTTCACTGGTATTTCGGTGATGGCTTTTCATCTAATCTTATGAATCCCACACATTATTACTCTAATGCCGGCGTATATACTATTACCTTAATAGTCAGAGATATTTCGAGCTGCAATGGATCAGATACTATACAAAAAACTATTACTGTTTTAAATAATTCTACCGATACTTTAAGTAATATTAAATTGTGCCTTGGCCAATCTTCTAATATTGGTATAACTTCTCTACCAGCTCAAGGGCTCACATATTTGTGGACACCTTCAGATTATTTGTCAAATCCAAATATCATCGACCCTATAGCTAATCCACCTCAAGATATTACATACACACTATTAATAACGGGAGGTGAATGCTCGCAGACTTTTATTCAGCATGTAGATGTTATAAATTTGACTGCTGATGCTGGCAATGATACTACTATTTGTTTATCTCCAATTACTTTGTATGGAAGTGGTAGTGGTGATACAACATTATATTATATCTGGTCTTCAAATATTAATTTTACAGATACTTTAAATAGTTCTCTATCAGATAATTTTGCTACAATTTATACCACTAATAGTCATACTTATTATCTGCAAGTAACTAATGGCTTATGCTATGACATAGATAGTGTAAAAATTAATTTTTCTCCAATAATTGCAAATCATACCATTCAAAATACTTCTTGCTTTGGTTCTTGTGATGGTAAGGCAAATATTACAGTTGATAATGCACATCTACCAGTTACTTATATTTGGAGTAATGGGGGAGACAGTTCATATATAGATTCATTATGTGCTGGCACATATTATGTTACTATTACAGATGCTACAGGCTGCATTAAATATGATTCATTATTAATTAATAGCCCACCACAGCTAATAGCAAATATTAGTAGCTCTCCAGAAACTTGTCTTAATGCATGTAATGGTTCATTAAATATCTCAGCTAGTGGTGGCACTCCACCATATTCATATATATGGTCTAATGGACTTAATAGTCCAACTATTAGTAATTTATGTGTGGGAGAATATATATGTACAGTCACAGATGCGAATAGTTGCATAACTATTGATAATGATTCAGTAATTTTGAACTATATTTTCACTGATGCAATGGCATGGGTAGATAATGATACCATCTATCAAGGTCAATCTACTACTATCCATGCTACTAATTATCCTAATATTTCTTATCAATGGTCTCCGGCTTCATATTTAGATGATCCGAATAAACCTTCTACAATAGCTACACCACCACATTCTATTTCTTACAGTATAATGATGGATGATGGTAATGGTTGTTACTATTATGATACAATAAATATCGTCGTATTAGAAGTTTTTTGTGAGGAACCATATATTTACATTCCAAATAGTTTCACTCCTAATGGTGATAATCTAAATGATGTATTGTATGTTAATGGCAATTATATAGAATCTATGCATTTAGCTATATATAATCGATGGGGACAAAAAGTTTTTGATACTAATGATAAATCCATAGGGTGGGATGGATACTATAATGGTGATCCTGCTCCTCCAGGTGTATATGATTATTATTTAGAAGTTTACTGTTATAATGAGCAAAAATTTCAAAAAAAAGGTAATATTACTTTACTCAGATGAAAAAATTTTTTATTTTATTTTGTTTATTTTTTTCAATCACATCTCTGCAATGTCAAGATATACATTGGAGCCAAATATTGCAAAATGAAACTTTCAGAAATCCAGCTCAGATCGGACTTAACTCTAATATTTTACGTTTATATACTTCAGCTAAATTGCAATGGTACTCAGTTACTAAACCTTATCAAACATATATGATTTCTGCTGATGGGCAAATATTAAAAAGAGTGCCTCATATGGATCAATTAGGTGGTAATTTGATGGTTTTTAGAGAATTCGCTGGAGATGCTAGCTATGGCACTACTTCTATTGCCTTGGGCTTGTCTTATACTAAAGGGATAGAGGGTAGATTTTTTCACATTCTCAGCGTTGGTTTACAGGGGTGGTACAATTTCAAATCTTTTGATTTTACAAAATTACATTTTGCAGATCAGTTTAATGGAAATATGTTTGACCCTAATCTACAAACTAATGAGCAATATATTGATGAAAATTTATCTTATTTCACTACTACTTTAGGTGTAACCTATCAACTATATTTTTCTAATTCACAATTTTTAGAATTTGATTATGCTTTAGCTAATATTGGTAATGCAAATATATCTAATAGTGATGGTAGTAAATTTATTTTGCCATTAAATCATCGTAGCTCTATCAGATATTATAATGAAGAGTTTTTTAGAAAATATTATATAGATATTATGCTCTATTACTCATATCAGCAGCCTTTTAATGAGATATTACCATTACTAAAAATCATAAAACCTATAGATAAGAATAGCTCAATTAAGAGTATAGGTGGTTTGGTAGGAACTAGGATAAACGATGCAATAATAATAGGCTTTGCTATTGATGGTTATGATTGGCAGGGACAGATTTCATATGATATTAATACTTCATCACTTACTGTTGCTAGTCACGGGAAAGGTGGTTTCGAATTAAGTATTTATAAATATTTTAATCCTGCTAGTATTTATAATAATAAATTCAAACAATCATGTCCAATTTTTTAAGATTATTTTTAATTTTATCATTCTGCACATTTTATTTAAATCTAAAATGTCAATTTATAAATAATGCTATTACTTATGATGAATATGTTTCTAATATAGACAAAGATTTGACAATTAATCAAAATTTCAACGCAGGTAAATTAGCTTTAAATGAATTTCTAATAGATATAGCTCGCCAACATTTTAATAATATAATGGAATCAGATTCATTGATACATTATCCAGAAACTTTATATTATTTAGGAGAAATATACAGATATTTAGAGGACTATCCAATGGCTAAGCAATATTATCAAGGATATTTAATGTTTCCAGAACATAAAGATGATTTTTGCTATCTACATACTAAAGAGCTTTTAACTAATTTTGAAAATATTTATGTCTATCATACATCAAGTAATAATATTACCACTAGACATCTACCATCCCCTCTTAATACACCTTACAGTGAATTTGCTGCTATAGAATATGGTGATGGCGGTGAGATATATTTCTCATCATATAGCCCAAATCTGACAAAACAATATAGCTCATTATTTCCCGCTTATTTCAGATCTGATATTTACAAAACTTATTATTTACCAAAAGGATTAGCAGTACCACAAAAAATAGAACTTTCTAAATCGAAACAAGAAACCCATAATGCTAATCTTACTTTTAGCCCAAATCAAAAATATTTTAGTTTTACACAATGTGAATATACTGGCGACAATTGTAAAATTTATTGGGGAGAAATCGACGAAAATGAATTTATAAAAAATATAAAAGAAACCAATATAAATATTAATAATAGCAATCAAACACAACCATTTCTGATACTAGACGACTATGGAGATGGAATATTATTTTTTAGTTCTAATAGACCTGGTGGATATGGTGGTTACGATTTATATTATTCGATAGTCAAAAATTTTAATTTTCAAACACCTATTAACCTTGGACCAATAATAAATACAGCAGGTAATGAGATTACACCATATTATGATTTGCGAGATTCCACCTTATTTTTTAGTAGTAATTTTCACACTGGTATAGGAGGATTTGACATATTCTCATCCCAAGGTTACTTGAATAGTTGGCAAAAAGTAAAAAACATAGGCTCACCCATAAATTCTCCTTTTAATGATTTTTACTTTTATAGGAATAATTATGATTTTGATGGTTATATAACATCTAACAGAAAAGGAGCTTATTTCATGAATGGACAATATTGTTGCTACGATATTTTCGCTTTTTACATAGAAGACAAAATAGCTACAACAGAAAATATTACAATTGATACTATTAGCAAATTGGACACTATAAATCCATTGAAAGATGAGATAAGGACTTTATTACCTATAACCGTATATTTCCATAATGATATCCCTGACCCACGAAGTTGGGATACTGTAACTAAATATAGCTATGATGAGCTATATTTCGAATATCTAAATTTAATAGACAAATATAAAAAAGAATATAGTAAAGGGATGAAAGGTGAAGACAAACTAAAAGCAGAACAAGACATAGAAAATTTTTTCCATACAGAAATAATTGCTGGATTTGATAAATTACAACGATTCACAAATTTACTATTAGAAGATTTAAAAAATGGTAGTAACGTTACAATAAAAATTAATGGATATTGTAGCCCTTTGCATACTTCAGAATATAATATTAATCTATCTAAAAGAAGAATTTCAAGTCTTAAAAATTATTTATTAAAAATCAATAATGGTGAATTATCTACCTACATAGAAGGAACTAATCCATCAGGAGGAAAATTAAAAATAATAGAAGAGCCTATGGGTAAAGAACTAGCTTCGCCATATGTATCAGACAATCCACAAGATGTACAAAAATCAATATATAGCATAGCAGCAGCCCACGAGCGTAGAGCTCAAATATCTTCATACATTTCAGACTTTAAAGGCAGTAAATCAGTAAATAAATCAGGTATTTTTCATGCTGATTCATCATTTATAAGCATTACAACAAGCGAATTATCCCAAATAAATAATATAAAAATTCCTATTTACAATTTAGGTAATGAATCATTTGAAATAGAGAATGTAAATATATCATCAGACTGCATAGAGACATTAATTCTAAACCCAATAGTAATGG
>JAGPGB010000053.1 GCA_018056215.1 Bacteroidales bacterium
ACATCTTCTCCATCTGCATAATCTTCTAATTCCGGTTTCTGTGTCTTGCCAAATTGAGTATTACAAAATGAATAATCTCCTACTATACATTGTATGTTTTCTTTATTTTTTATTAAAAAGTCTTCCACTTTTGATATTGTTTGGTAATATTCGAAATTTATCGTTGATATTGGTGCATACATGTCCAATCTTCTTCTTAATAAATAAAAATCACTTATTTCATATTTTTCATTCATTAATGAAAAATATGCTTGGTAGTATGTAAATATTTCTTGATAATATAAATTTTCTTTTATCCAAGAATATTTATTAAAACTATTTTGTAATTTTTCAATAGAATATGTGTGGGGCATTAATATTAATGATACATTTCTACAGCCTAATCCGTAGTATAAAAAAATGTCATCAGCTAACTTAATTAAATCTTCTTCTGCAGTGTCAGAATTAATTATAGCTAAGCTTTTGCGATCGTGTCTTAATAATGCTTTTTTATTAGAAAAATATTCTGAAAAATATCTATTAGCGTTATTACTTCCTGTAGCTATTATTTTGTCTACTTTTACATTATGTATGCTATCTACATATACTATTTTTTCTTGGAATTTTGGATAAATTTTGAATAATTGTTCAAATAAATATGGTACTAGTATATTATCTGAATGTGATAATTTTACAAATATTTTATGATTACTTACTAATCCCATAAATATGTCAAAAAAACCAACAGCTGGTATATTACCAGCGCATATTATTCCTAATGTTGATTCTTTTGTCGGTATATTATAATTATTTATCCATTTTTCATATTTATTTGGTTCGATGGCTTCACAAATATTAATGATAGAGGTTTTTACAAATTCCGGTATAAATAGTGGATTTTGTTTTTGTATTCTTTCTAATACATTTTTAAAGTCTAGGGAGTCTAAATTTTTCAAAATATTTTCTCTCCATTTATTTATTATTTCTATATTTATCATCTTAAATATTTTTATGGACAAAATTAATAATATCTAGAAAATTGTAATTTCTTAAAATTTTTATTTTATTTAGAAAAGAATAAAAAATTGTAATTTTGTAAAAAAAATAATGAATGTTGATAGAGATTTTTTAATAGCTGGTATTACTCCTGGTGATCTTAATGGTATAGGATATGAGCTTATTTATAAAGCTTTTGGTAATTCTCAATTATTAGATATTTGTACACCTATTATTTTAGGTAATCCTAGAGCTGCTGCATATCATAGAAAATTACTCAAAGATTGTAATGTTAATCTTTTTTTATTAAAAAATTATAAAACATTAAAACCTGGCACTGCAAATATTTATCCTGTTAGTTCAGAAGAATATAAAATTGAGTTAGGTAAAGTAACTAAAGTTGGTGGCCAGTCTGCTTTAGAATCTCTCGAGCATGCAATTCAATGGTTCAAAGAAGGCAAGATTGATTTTTTAGTTACATGTCCTATAAATAAAAAAGCTATTTCTCTGACAGGATCACCTTTTAAAGGGCATACAGAGTTTTTAGCAGATGCTTTTAATGTACAAGAGTATTTGATGATGTTTATTAATCCTTATCTTAAAATTGGTTTAGTAACCACTCATACACCTATTAGTGAATTGACTAATGTTTTAAATAGTCATCTGATTTTGAGCAAGTTAAAAGTTTTAGATAATTCTTTGCAACGTGATTTTGGAATTACTAAACCTAAAATTGCTGTGTTAGGGTTAAATCCTCATGCTAGTGATGATGGGATATTAGGAAATGAAGAAAACGAAATTATTATTCCAGCTATTAGAGAAGCTAATGAAATTGGTTTAGAAGTTTATGGTCCATTCCCTTCAGATTCATTCTTTGGTAATTTAAAATATCATAATTATGATGCAGTATTAGCTATGTATCATGATCAGGGATTAATTCCTTTCAAATTACTAGACAATCAAGAAGCTGTTAATTTTACTGCAGGCTTACCTATTGTGAGGACATCTCCTGTGCATGGCACTGCATATGATATTGCTGGCAAAGATAAAGCTAATGAACGCTCTTTAGTTCATGCTATCATTATGGGAGCTGAAATAACTCTGAGACGTAGATTTTATGATGAAAATATACAAGCAGATTTAAATAATGATCACATATCAGGCAATTAATTTAGCTGAAATTATTAATGCAGAATTTTATTCAAAATCAGATGATATAAATAATATTTCTATCAATGAAATAGTATTTGATACTCGTTTGCCAATAAATAATCCTACTACAGCTATTTTTTTTGCACTAAAAGGGATACAAGACGGACATTTATTTATTGATGAGGCTTATAAGAAAGGTATTAGAAATTTTTGTATTAGTAATAAATCTTTTATTAATAAATTTTTAGATGCCAATTTTTTTATTGTTGAAGATACATTGGTAGCCTTACAAAATTGGGCTAAATATCATCGTCAGAAATTTAATATTCCTATTGTTGGCATTACTGGATCTAATGGTAAAACTATTGTAAAAGAATGGTTGTCTACTACATTAGCTAGCAAATATGTTGTTGCTAAAAATCCGAGGAGTTATAATAGTCAAATTGGATTGCCATATTCTGTATTGCAAATCGAACCTAAACATCAAATTGGCATTTTCGAAGTTGGTATTTCTCAACCTTTAGAAATGGGAAAATTGGCTCCGATCTTACAACCAGATACTGTTATTTTTACTAATATCGGCCCAGCTCATCAGCAGTATTTCAAAAATATCGATGAAAAGATTAATGAAAAACTAAAATTAGCTGAAAATGCTAAAAAATTTATAATTAGCTCTGAATATACCAATGTTTTAAATTTTGTAAATAAATTGCCGTTACAAATTATTAAATGGGGATACAGAGATGATGATGATATTAAAATAACTAAAAAGAATGCAAATAAGTGGATTACAGAAATAGAAATTAATTACAAAAATAAAACATTAAATTTTTCATTACCATTCATAGATACTGCATCTATAGAGAACGCTATGAATGTGATTAGTTGTAGTTTAGATTTAGGATTATCGCAGGATGAGATACAATCTTCCATTTATCAATGGGAAACTATCTCTATGAGACTAGAGAGTGTTCATGGCATTAATGGAAATATCATTATTAATGATTTCTATTCTAATGATATTTTATCTCTCAGTATCTCATTGCAATATATGAGTCAGAAATATTCAAATAAAAAGAAAATAGTTTTTTTATCTGATATATTAGAAAGTAGTGAAAATGTAGAAGTATTATATAAAAAAATTGCTGATGAATTAACTAAAAATAATGTGAATGAGGTATATACTATTGGTGATAACATAAAAAAATTGTCAGAATATTTCCCATTGGTGCAGGGCCATTTCACTAATACAGAAGAATGTATTATGATGATAGAGCCAGATCAATGGAGCGATAGTGTAATATTATTAAAAGGTGCTAGGAAATTTACTTTTGAGAAATTATTACCTTTTTTAGTAGAGAATAATTCCTATGCAGAGTTTAAAGTTTCTCTAAATGCTATTCAGCACAATTATCAATATTTTCGTTCTATTATTTCACCTAATACTGGCATCATTGCTATGGTAAAAGCTTTTGCCTATGGTTCAGGTGCAGAAGACATTTCATCTTTTTTAGAACAATTAGGCGTTGATTATTTAGGTGTAGCTTTTTCTCATGAAGGATTGGCTCTGAGGAAGGCTAATATTAATTCACCTATTATGGTTATGAGTCCACATTTATCATCTTTGGAAATGTGTATTAAATATAATTTAGAACCAGAAATTTACAGTTTTCAAGCTCTCGAGCAGATGATACAAGTGATAAATGAATATTCTTTTTTAGCTAAATTGCCCTTTCCTATACACATAAAACTAGATACAGGCATGCATAGATTAGGATTTATGCCAGAGGATTATGATAAATTATCAAATAGACTAAAACAAGTCAGTAAACTTTTAAAGGTATCTACAGTATTTTCACATTTCTCTGCTTCAGATATGCCAGAGCATGATGATTTTACGAGGTTACAAGCTAAAAGACTTTTTGACTTTACAGCAAAATTAGAGAATGATTTATCATATAAAATAAAAAAACATATTTGTAATACACATGGCGTAATAAGATTTCCTGAATATCATTGCGATTATGTGAGAATAGGATTAGGATTATATGGTATTACCAGCATTGATGAAGTAAATAAAAAACTAATGCCAGCAGTAGAATTGACTACTTTTGTTTCTCAGATTAGAAATATCGATGCTAATGAGTCAGTCGGTTATAATAGAAAAGGGTTAGCTGATCATAAAAGAGTAATAGCAACCATTCCTATGGGATATGCTGATGGCATTTTTAGAGAAATGGGCAATGGTAATGGATATGTAAAAATTAACAATAAATTCGCTCCCATTATTGGTGATATTTGTATGGATATGATGATGGCAGACGTCACTGATATATGGCCTAATATTAGTGAAGGTGATGAAGTTTTGATCTTTGGGGAGGATATTTCTATTTTAGATTATGCTAAAACTAATAATACTATTCCTTATCAAGTGATGACTTCTATTTCACCAAGGGTTAAAAGGTCTTATATTTACTTCTTTTAAGATTTTAATCATAATAATTTATCATTTAGAAATAAAATTTCATTTTTAACAGTAAATTAAAAGTGTATAATTTTTTAATAATAATTTAACTATTATGATAAAGCTTCTTTATTTTTTTCTGCTTCATTAATGATGTCTTGATATTCATCAGGAGAGAGGCTGAAGTATAGATAATTAATAGGATTTACTGGTGTACCTTTATAATGTATTTCATAATGCAAATGAGGTCCTTTGCTACGTCCAGTGCTACCCATATGTCCGATTATTTGTCCACGTTTTACTTTATCACCAGGTTTTACAAGAATTTTGCTAAGGTGACCATATAATGTTTGATATCCAAAACCATGATTGATAACAACCACTTTACCATAGCCACTCATAGAAGAATTAGCATAAGGATCTAGTACCAATCCATCTGCAGTAGCATAAATAGGTGTACCTATTCTACCTGCTAAATCTAATCCTTGGTGAAAGCGATAGCCTTTAGTGAAAGGATCTCGTCGCCATCCAAAGCCAGAACGAATAGATATCCTACGCCTGTCTACTGGCATAATAATTGGCATAGCACGCATAAGCAAATCTTTTTGTTGAGATAATTTTAATATAGTGTCATAGGAAGCATTGTATATTCTTGTAATTTCCAAAGCTTCATAAGATTGCTCATAAACTTGCTTTGCTAGTGCAGGATAAGAAAGTAAATCATATTTTATGTTAAAAGAATTATTTGTATCATTGTCATTTATTACCAGTGGATTCATTCCAAATATATTTCTATAAATGTTATTATTTATTTGTGCATATTTAGTATACTCTTTTTTTAATTGTTCTAATTTTCTATTTTCTAAAGCTAGTTGCCAATAATACTCTTGTATTCTTTTATCATAACTCCTACTTCTAGGGCTACCATAAATATTAATAAAGCTATAGCTAAATACTACAGCTAATATTAAAGCAACAAATACTAATAATAAAATTTTGCCTCTACTAAGTTTTTTTATTTCTTTCTCAGAAATAAATATTAAATCTTCTGGATCAAATATTATCCTATTCTTTGCCATAACTTGCAAAGTTAAAAAAAATATTAAATATTACAAAATATGATAATGTGTATTCTATATTTATAAAGAAATGTACTTAACTGATACATATTAATTTAACTAAAAATTACAAAAAAATTTATTAAATTTGCATAATAATTGTAAAATGAGTAGAATAATTTCTATAGATTATGGAGCTAAAAGATGTGGAATCGCTGTTACTGATCCTATGCAGATCATAGCATATCCATTGACTACTGTGCATAAACAAGAATTATTAGATTTTATTATCGATTATTGTACAAAAAATGAAGTAGAAACCATCGTAGTAGGCGAACCAATACGTGATAATGGTGATATAGCACCAATAGAAAATGAAATAAAGGGATTTATAAAAAAATTAGAAAAAAATTTAAACAATATTAAAATAGTTCGCATAGATGAAAGTTATTCATCAAAAAAAGCAGTAAAAGTAATGATAGAAGCAGGAGCTAAAAAAAAGCAAAGACAGCAAAAAGGCAATATAGATAAGGTAAGCGCAGCTATCATATTACAAGATTATTTAAAAATTTCAGAATTATGATTTTACCAATATTAGCATATAATCATCCTACATTGAGAAAAAAAGCTGATGTAGTAGAAAAGAATTATCCAGATTTACAGCAACTTATTCTAGATATGAAAGAAACTTTAAAAAAAAGTGAAGGCGTAGGATTAGCAGCACCACAAGTGAATAAATCTATCAGACTTTTTATAGTCGATGCTACATATTATGCCAGTAAATATCCTGAAACTAAAGAATTCACCAAAACATTTATTAATCCTCAGATAATCGAAATGTCTGAAAATATGGTTTACATGCCAGAAGGTTGCTTAAGTATACCTGGCATATATGAAGATATCTCACGACCAGAAACTATAACGATACAATATTACGATGAAAACTGGCAAGAACATACAGAAACATATTCTAATATCATAGCTAGAATAATACAGCATGAGTATGATCATCTAGAGGGTATTTTATTTACTGACAAAGTACCCATGCTTAGAAAAGTATTTTTAAAAAAGAAATTAGAAAATATTTACAGTGGCGATATTAGTATTGATTATCCCATGATTTTCCCAAAGAAAAAGATAAAACAAAAATAAAATATGAGTAAACAAATTTCCATTATTTTAATCATAGTTATAGCAATATTAACAAGCCAATGTACAACAAACAAAAATAAAATGTTAGAAAAAATTAATGAATTAGAATCAGAAATAAATGCCAGCTTCCCAAATCCTAATCCATTAAAAGTAAAGGAATTACATAATTTATATATAGACTACGTCAATAAATATGAGAAAGATACCCTATCACCACATTTTATATATAAAGCAGCAGAAACAGCTGTAAATACTCAACAATACGAAGAAGCTATAAATAACCTAGATTTATTAGTAAATAAATATCCAAATCATAAATTAGTACCATATGCAATCTTTTTTAAAGGATTTATTTACGAAAATTTCCTAAATGATAAAGAAAATGCTGAAAAACAGTATAGGATTATTATATCGAAATACAAAGATCATCCATTAGGCAAACAAGCCATATTTTCGATAGAATCATTAGACATGACAGATCAAGAAATAGTAGA
>JAGPGB010000054.1:0-4886 GCA_018056215.1 Bacteroidales bacterium
TTCATCATTTTTTATTTGTTCAAATTCATTTTGCATTTTAATAACATCAAACATTATTTCTACACTATTATCACTTAATAATTTCAAAGAATTACTTAATTTATTGATCAGGACTAAAGAGCTCTCGATAACTTCGTCGTTATAATTATTCTCTATATTAGCCCAAATATCTATTAAATGATTACAAGAAATCTGACAACCTAGATTACCATTATCATAAGATAATTCTAATTTTAAAGCATTAGAATTTGATAAATTATTAAATTTTGATATAATTAATTTAAGAGTTTCATAGACTGCTAAATAGATATTTTCATATATTTCATCTGGTAAATTATTTTGTTGAAAGAATCTATTTAGATAATCATCTAAAACTGCTATGAAATTATTATTTTTTATGTATAAAGGGTCAATTTTTCTCATAATTAACATTATTAAAATATTCTTGAATTTTTTTACGATAGTATAAATTAAAGTTTAAATTATTGCGGTTCATCGATTCAAAATTATTATTTTTTATAACATTATACTGAAAATTTTTAATAAGGTTACTATTATAATCATTTTTAGCTGTTTCACTTTTACGTAAATTATCAGTCTCTTGCTGTTGTTCTGCTTTTTCAGCTTCTAACATACGTATTTCTATTTGTTTTTGTCTTTTTATAGTTTCATAAGTTAGATTTTTATTATAGAGATCTTTTTCTGTTTTTTCCATATCCTCTATCATTTGTTGAACGAAAGAAGCATTTTTTAGATTACCTTCTTTGCTCATTTGCTCTTTCATTTGCTGCATAGCACGTCTAATAGCTTCTTGCTGAGCGGCCATTTTAGCTAGAGCCTCACTAATTTCTTTTCCTTGTTTTTTACCATTTTGCATTTCTTTTTGCAGAGCTTCCATTTGTTTATTTAGGTCTTGTTGTAGCTGTTTTAGAGTTTTCATACTAGGTTTGCTATCATTAGAATTGCCTGTATTTTTAGGATTATTGCATTTCATAGCTCCATCGCTATTCATTTGAGACATGCTATTCTGCTGCTCCATTTGTTGCAATACATCTGATAGAAAGAGTGCAAGATTATTGAGTGAGGTCATTAAGTTTTGTTGATTAATAGCTGCTGGACCAAAAGTCCAATTATTAAGGTTATTAATAACTTTTTTGCTTTCTTTTTCTACTTTGTTGATTTCATCAAAAATAAAATTAGAAACCATAGGTTGACGCTTGCCAATCATATAGAGACTATCTTTAGTACGTTTCATTACTTCTTGCAGTTCATATTGTTTCCTTACATAATCCTGATAATTTGATAAACGAGGATTCTGCATATAAAGATTTTTAATTAAATTTTCTTGTTCAAAAGAAGCTAAAAGTACATTTTTTAGTAATTGTCTAAGAGCTGTAGCATCTTCTGCAGTTTCTTCTTGCAGTTGTTTTTCTAAGTTCTGTTCTAATTTGTTAGCTAAATCATTCAATTGCTGGCTAGTATTTTTTTGATTTTCATTAGCTTTTTTTTGATTATTTTTTTGTAGATTTTGTTCAGCTTGTTGAACTTCGTTATTAATAGTTTGCTCTTCAGATTCTATATTTTCCATATTAAAAGGTTCGCTGAGTTTTTCATTTTCTTTTAACAAACTGTCATATTTTTCGAATTGTTTTTCTAACATTTGTTTTAGTTCATTTTGTTTAGTTAATTCGTCTAAATCTTGTTTTTTAGATAATTCATCAAATTGTTTACTTAAATCCTTAAATTCATCGAAAGTTTCTCTAAGATTTTTTTCTATATCTAAGCGTTTCAGTAGATCTATTTGTCTGTCTAGCATTTTATTTAACTCTTCATTCTGAGATTTAAACTCCTCGATATCCTCAGATTTTAACTCATTATTTTCCATTAATTTTTGTAAATTTTCTAGATATTCATTTAGTTCATCTAGATTAATAGATTTAATGAGCTCATCTATTTGTTGAATTTTTTCATAAATTTCTAAATTTTCGTCATAAGAAGGCGAAAGTTGCAAATTTTGTTCTAAATTTTGCAATTCATTTATAATATCATTTTGTTTTTTTATTAAATTTTCCCATTTTTGTTTTTGTTCATAATTAAATTTACGTTCTAGTTTCCATTGATTTTCTAGTTGCTTCAATTCATTTTTAATATCATTTAGTTCTTTTTGTATATTAGAAAATTTAGAATTAGCAGCCTGCAATTGTTTAGATTGTTCTATTTGTATTTCTTCTTTTGTAGGTATTTTTATTTCATATTCACGCGATTTAGTAGCTTTAGGTCCGGCTATAGCATCATTATCATAAATTTCTAAATAAAAATGAATAATATCGTCAGGTTGTAGATTTAGAAATGAAAAATCTATATCAAAATTAAAATTTTGTATTAGATCATTATTTGAAATATTTATTGGTATTTTACCATTAATAGTGCTATCTTTACGTGTTAATTTATAAATGGCTAATAATTTAGTAAATCCATAATCATCAGAAATAGAGCCAGAAACATAATAATGCATTATAGAAAATGTATCTTTTTGTACTTGCACTAATATTTGCGGATAAGCATCAGGTATCTCTGTAATGTAAATATTTGTAGTATCTTGCAATGGAGATTGTATTGATTTAGTAATTATTTGTATACTTTCGTTTTTTAATATTTGTATTTGATAATCTAATTTATTTTTTACTGAGTATTTATTTAATTTATCACCATTAACTATTATCAGGCTATCAGCATCTTTCATATTAAATGAAAACATAATTTTAGTTCCACGTGGAACGCTATATGAAAAAATATTTACAAATTGTTCATTATTAATTTTTGTATAATTAGGATATATTATATTAGCTACTAGGCGATAAATAGTAGGTTTATTATAAACTTTAATTTCATATTTATCAGAGATCCAGTCCTCAGCGATAATTTGAAAAATTGTATTTTCAGAAATATTTTCGAAAATATATTCGTATCTATTATTCAAAGTTTTTTTAGGAATAAATTGATTACCATTAGACAGTATATAAATATCTTTAGGTATTTTATCTCCAGTAATTTCAAAATTTAATACAAAAGATTTTCCTGACTCAGTATAGAAATTTGTATTTAAAATATTAACTCTAAAACCATAATCTTTAGGAAAAATTTTATTATAATTAGATATCCTAACTAAAGGATTAATAAATTGTTTAGGAAAAGTGAAAGATAAAGTAAAGAAAATAGCTAAAATACTAATATTGCCAATAATCCATTTATAATATTCTTTAATATTAAGAAAATTTTTAATATTAATTTTAGATAGTTCATTGCTGCGTCTAGATAATTCATTTAATAATAATTCATTTTTGTTAAG
Organism: Bacteroidales bacterium; assembly: GCA_018056215.1. Lineage (GTDB taxonomy): Bacteria > Bacteroidota > Bacteroidia > Bacteroidales > DTU049 > DTU049. The sequence goes on from JAGPGB010000054.1 coordinate 3,350, forward strand.
CTCATTTAGTTCAAATAATTCTAAAGCAGATAAAATTTTATCATCAGTATTAGAATAATTTCCTAGTAATAATGCAAAATCTTTATAAGATTTTTCTCTCAATAGTCCGAAATATCTTAAAACTGGTAATGCTATATAATATGAAAAAAATGTAGTTAAAGAAATTATCAATAATATCAGCAATATCAATCTAAAAGTTGAATTTAGCCAAAACAAGTTTTCTATAGTAGATAAAAAAAATAATAAAGAAACAGAAAATAAAATAAACCAAAATAAGCCTTTAATAAGGTTATTAAGATAAAATTTTTTTGCAAATTTTTCTAAAATATTTATAATTTTATTATTGCTTGGCCTTTCCATCGTTTAATAATTTTTGATTTAGCATTATTAAAATTCATAATATATTTAGATTGTGATAATGAATCTGAGATATTAAAAAACAAATTACCATTTATTAATAGTGAATCTTTTATATTAATTAATTGTAAACTTGCAGAGTCGAGATTACATAAGATCACATTTTGATAATTTAGATTTTTATTTATAGAATCGATAGAAATCAGAACAAATCTATATAGATATTCTGGAACACGAGCTGGAGATATTGTAATTATATTAGTATCATTATTATTTAATAAAATAGAATCTATGTAGAATTCTGTTTTAATATGACGAAATAGATTTTCAATTTTTAAACCAGCAGAGTAGTTATCAGAAATTAATTCTACATTTAGACTATCTGCTTTTAGTTTATTTATTTCTAAGATATTATTTTTTGAATTAGATTTTAGAATTACGACATTATTGTCATTGCTACCAGATTTAGAAAAATAAATTCCTAATATTATTAATATTCCAAATAAAAAAATTATTAGAACTATATAAAAGATATTTTTTTTCATTACAAATTCATTAATAATCTAACTTCACTATCGGTAAGGTAACGCCATGTTCCACGTGGAACATTTTTCTTAGTAAGTGGACCAAACATAGTTCTATCAAGCATTAATACTTTATAACCTAAAGATTCAAATATTTTTTTTACAATATGATATTGACCAGAATGTATTGATATACCAACATAATTATGTGGTTTGTCCTCAATATAACTTATTTCATCTACATTTATTTTATGTCCATCTATATATATACCATCAATTATTTTCTGTAAATCATTGATTTTTAAATTTTTATCTAATTTTACTTCATAAATTTTTAAAATATTTGACGAAGGATGAGTAAGCTTACGAGCTAGATCACCATCATTAGTAAATAATAAAATACCAGTAGTATTCCTATCTAACCTACCTACTGGATATACACGAAACTTCATATCACCTAATAGATTCATAACAGTTTTGCGATTTTGTGGATCTTTTGATGTAGTAATATAATCTTTTGGTTTATTCATTAAAATATAAATCTTTTTCTCTGGCTTAATAGCTACATCTCCTATCATCACCTTATCAGATTCAGTAATTCTAGTACCCAATTGAGTAATAATTTTACCATTTACAGATACACTACCTGTAGAAAT
>JAGPGB010000054.1:4986-7267 GCA_018056215.1 Bacteroidales bacterium
ACGAAATCTTTAGCAGGTAATATACGTTGCATTTCTTTCATAGTAGAGTGAGTAGTATAAATATTATCAGCAGTATTGATAACAACGTAATCTTTTAGAGCTTCTACATAATAAATATCAGTAAATTTTATACGATTTAGTCTGTAATCAGCACGAACGAAAATGCTATCGGAATCACTTTTTTCTATAACCATATTTTTTAGCATATCACGTTCTTTAATTAGCTCTTGATCTTCTTTATATTTATTAAGAGCTATCTCAATAGTAGCTATCACTTCATTTTCTTTAAATGGTTTCACGATATATCCATAAGGAACAGCTGATCTAGCTTTGTCAATAGTATTTTCATCAGCATAAGCAGTTAGAAATACAACTGGTGTATTAGATTTCTCTCTAATTACTTCAGCAGCTTGAATACCAGACATATCACCTTTTAACATAATATCCATTAGAATAATATCTGGTTCTAACTCATCAACAGCTTGTATAGCAGCTTCACCTGTAGGAAAAGAACCTACAACTTTATAACCAGCTTTTGTTAATACATTTTCGATGTCTTTTGCTATGATAGCTTCATCTTCTACGATTAAAACTTTTGTCTTTGCCATAACTCAAATTTTTAAATTTTCGACAAAATTACATAATTTTAATATATAAACATAATTTTTTATTAATAAATAGACTAAAAAGTAAATAATTTATATATCGTAATATGTTTTATAGACTAAAATAACATTTTTTTACACTAATTAAGTTTATTGAACAATAAATGGTAAAGAATATGAATCTTTATCAGTGATAATATTCAAAATATAAGTACCTCTATTATAATTAGAAATATTTAAAATATAAACATTTTGAAAGTTATTAACACTTTCATTTAAAATTAAATTACCTAAAATATCATAAATATTCAATATAAAAGAATTAACATTAGAATTTTCTAATTGTATATTTATATAATCAGTAGCAGGATTTGGATAAATATCAATATTATTTTGAGAAATGATATAAGTATTTATATCTGTACCACAAGCACCTCTTCCATTTATTTCAGTAGGATTAGAATTAATAGGATCTAACCAAGGTTTTAATTGTTTATTAGAAGTAGAGCCATTAGATGCCCAATGATAAGAAAATTTACCGTAATAATCTGCCTGATCAGTAGCATCACAATCGCTACCTCCTCCTGTTAAAGTACCGATTATTTTACCATTACTATTAAATAAAGGAGAACCACTAGAACCACCTTCAGTAACACCATGTCCATTAGCAGTAGCTACCCAGCTAACAGACCAATGCGTAGTATATCCAGAAGATAAAGTATTTTGATAAGTACTTATTTTTTTTATATCTCCATTAGGATGATGTATACATACTCCACTATTACTAACACTAGTGGATCTAGACCATCCATTGTAATATGGATTATAAGTAGTAGGTACATTATTTTTAAATTTAACTAAATAAAAATCAGAACCTGTGTTAGTAGAACCATACGTATCACAAGCTACTAATGTACAACCAGTAACAGTATGATTAGAATATTGAGGGCTTGTTCCTGAGCAAGATGTTGCTTCATAGTTGAAATAAAATACCCAATAATTCAAATCTGAGGTACTAGATTCGTAACCACAATGGTCTGCTGTTAGGAAATATGGTGTACAATCATTGTTTGTATTATTCACTAAAGACCCTGTGCATAAATAAACATAACTACCTGCACGTAATTGTATTTTAGCAACACCATTTTTTTGATTTGTCCATCCTGTACCTTCTGAACAAGCTACATTAACATTACAAGCTCCCGAAGATTTTTCGAATAATACATCTCTATAAACATAACAAATTTCTCCTATATGAAAAAAAGATAAATTTGTTACATTATTTGGAATATTAAATTCTATTATCATTTCATCTCCTGGTAGAGCTTGTATAGCTAATACATTATCTTTATTATTCAATTCACTAGTAAAAGCACCTAGGACTATTGATTTATCAGGATTATAAATAAATAATTTTACTCCACTTGGTATATTAAAATAATCAAATAAAGTATTCAACGCTTTAGCATCTTTAGATGTTACTTTTAATCTCCAGATCACATCACCATTAGGTAAATAATCATAAGTACCATAATTATTAGCATCAATATTTACAGTTTGTATAGCACCAATTCGCAATTTTTTATCATATTTTATCATTTGTTCATCATCTTGCAATAATTTTTGTACATTAGGTGGTGTCATATCATAAACATCAATATTTTGTATATCTGATG
>JAGPGB010000055.1 GCA_018056215.1 Bacteroidales bacterium
TAATATCTATATTCTTCTGCCTCTCCTATGCTCATATAACAAAGTACTATTCGTTTACTTCCATTTTTTTTGATTTTTAGCTTTTCTATTTCTGATTTAGTATATTGCTCATCATTATGAAATAAATCCATTACGATTACATCAAAATTAGTTTGTGATACAGTGTTTATAAAATCTTGCTTTGAACTAAAATTTTCACTATTAATCAGATACAAAAAATTTTTGGCATCTGATAATTTATTTATATCATCTGAGTTCTCATTAAATGGGTTACCCGGGTATTGAGGTATATTATTTAATTCTCTATGGTCAGCAGCAAATGAAATAAAATTATAGTGCTGGTTTAACATATAAGAACTATCTATTTTAGCTTTAGTAAAGCAATAATCTATTACCATTACTACTTTACAATAGTCTCTATATTTTAAACAGTAGTCTAGCATAAATTCATTATCCTCTATAGGTGTTTTGATGTCATCACCATAATATCCATAAAATAAATCTTCACGGCCTGTACCGTCTATTGCATATATGTAATTATATTGTAGCTCTGTATCATCTAATATCAATTCTTGACCATTTTGTGGGACTATAATAAAATTAGGATTTATATTTTTAGCATATCTACTAATTGATATTACAAAATTCCTCATCTCTTCTCGATAATCTATATCATTGTTTTTTTTGCAGCTTATAAATATTAATAGCAGTATAATTATTGTAATTGGAGAAGTTTTCATTTTTTTAATAAAATTAAATAAAAAAATTTGTATTTAAAATTTTCATAGTAAAGCTCTCACATTTATACTACCAATGTGCGTCATTGATATATGTTGAGATATTCTACCTTCGTACTGTAAAGAAATTTGTATTACTTGGTTTAATGTTTTTTGCCATTGTATTTGTATTAATCCATTACTACCTGGTTTGTAACCCTCCAACATTAAATATTCCATTGTAGGGTCCATATTATCTGTAGCATCATTATATAAATAACCTAATTTTGTAGTAAATGTTCCAAATTTTAATGAAAATATTCGTGGTTCTAATGTTAATTCTAATTTATTGATTTTTAAATCCTCATTATACATATAAGCATATCTCGGACTGATTCTGATTTGATATTTTGTAGCTAAATATTGTAATTCCAATTTCTGTGAATATTGGTTGTAATCATATGTAGTACTTTGCTGGAAAATAGATTTATTTATCTGCTTTAAATAATCACTTTGAGATTGCAAATTCAATTTTTTTGTTATAGGTACGAAAATTTGTAAAGCATTATTTTCTCTCATTTGTTCTATATTACCCACTATCAATGTTTGTAAACTATTTTGTTTATAATATTCATATCTAATAGACAAATTTAGCTTTTTGGGATGATATTCTAATACATTTCTGAGTCTATTATTAAATGTGATTATAGAGTCTGCAAATTTATTGCTAAAGTATAAAAAATGTATTTCTTTACTTGCTTGATTAATGTCTATGAAAGTTTGCAAATTAAAATTTTTAAAAAATTGTGGTATTTTATTAATTAATGAAGGAGAAAATCTAAAATTAAAGCTTAATGTCTGTGAATAGGTGCTTAAATATTTTTGTGTAGGAATGGTCAGTAAAATATATTGTGCTTGATCACTGAAATTGGCTATATGAAATTCATTAAGCTCTTGCAATCCATTATTATTGGCATCTATCCAATAGTGTGTACCTTGACCTATTGGCACCTCTATAAAAGAATAATCTATTTGAGGCGTTTGTTTTTGTGCAAGTATATATCTGAGTTGAGTTATGAAAGATTTATCTCGTGTATTTAGATTTATTTCATTTTCACTAGTGAAATAATTTTTTTCTTGACTATTAGTAGATTGAAATACAATATAATTATTTTGTTTTAAGTTCCATATTTTATGTCTCATTAGCAACTGGTATCCACCCTTTTGTTGATATCTATCTATTGGCATTTTTTCATAATAATATTCATAATACAATTTTATAAATGCCTTAGAGCTATCTCCCCAACCAACATATGGAGATATTGAGTAATATTCTTGAGAATTATTTTGTATTGTATCATTCTTTTTTATTGGATGATATTCTATTTTATTACTTATTCCTAACCAAATAGATTTTATTTTCCAATCAAAATTACTATTACTTCTATAGAAATCTACTTTATATAGTGGCAATCTCGTATGGGAATAATTATTTTTTGTTAAAAAATTAAAATTTTTGTAATGAAATTTTGCATCAGCAATAGATAATATTGAATATTCATTTTTTGAGGTATTAAAAAATGATGTACTTAATTGTGCAGAATTATTAGATTTATCATTATAATTATAATTCAATCCATTTAAAAATTCCATTTTTTTCTTGCTAAATAAATCTTTGTTTAGAATTCTACTTTCTTCAGCAGAATAAATGGGTTCTAATGAAGAAAAATTAGTTTGTATTCCCTGCGAGAATATTTCGAAAGTATGCTTTACTGATGGCTTAGTAATTATTTGCATTTTATATGCTATGCCTTGATTAATGGAGTCATTATCACTATAAGTATTTTTATCATGTTGTGAATATCCCAGTCTAATACGAGTTTCTAATTTTTCGTTAGGTTTATAATACAGATATGATTCCACAGTATTTAGTCTATTAGGAGCATTTAGTATTCTAATAGGTTCATATTCTCCCTGTGGCACACCATTTAATGGCGGTATCCACTCATAAATTTTACCATTAGCTGCGTAATTTGATATTTTATAATTTCCTTTATTCTGTCCTACATATGTAAAATTTACTTCATATAATTGTGCAGTGCTGTCTCTACTATAGACAAATATTGAATCATATCCTAATGTATCTATCAATTTGTATAATATTTTTTTCTTATCAAAACTAGTCATTTGAAATGAAGGTATCTCTACTGGTAAATTAGCTCCAGCATTTGATAATAGAACTTTGTCACTATCAGATAATGTGAGTAATAATGGCTGACTTTTTACATCTCCTTCAGAGAAATAATTTATTCCCCATAATAATTTATTATTTGATATTTCAGTAAATAAACCATATGATGATTGAGCATAATTATAGTCAGTATATAAAAATTCTACAACTATATGCATAGATGAACGAATAAATATTTTGGGCATGAAAGTAATCTCTGCAGTGTTATAATCTATTACATAGTCTGCATCATAACCTCTTTGTAAAATATTACCATCTAAATAAACATTTTCTGAATTTGCAATGATTTGAATATAATTGGCATCTGTACTACGTAGCTTGTATGGTCCAGCAACTCCATCTACCAGCTGCAGCTCTACCCTATCAAATTTTCCTTTGTTCATAGCTACTGCACCACCATAATTGTAAGTATTCTTATTGGATTTATTTTGATTAGTAAACATGCTACCTTGAAGCTTCCTAGAATATTTAGAAAAATAAGTGTTTTCTCCACTTTTAATGTTAAAATCTCCAAGAGTTAGTTTGAAATTATCTTTTTTTAATGTTATATAAACTCTATCAATTTCTTGTAATCGTGCACTTGTACCTTCAGGTTGTATAGGTAAATTTCTATCATTTAGACTACCTTCTATCATAAATGGTGCTATCTCTCCATAAAATTGCAAATCTAGTGAAGACTGCATAGAACTCTGTCCTTGACTACTCATCATTATACCTCTCGAGATGTAACCATTTGTTACTAAATCATTTTTTTCTTCATAAATTTGCGTAGATGACAATATTGGCATTTGTTGAGAAGGCTCTTTTGCTGCTGTATCTACTGATATTTCATTAAATAATTTTATTGACTGCTCTCTAACGATGTAAACCATCGTTATCTTATATTCATATGGCAGCTCTATTGTACTATCTAACTCTATTTTGATTTTTTGATTTTCAATATCTAATATTGGCTTGATATCTTGAGATTCTGATAATATATTAATATACAAATATTTTGGACTATAAATATCTATCTGCTCAGAGTAATTATTTATAATCAATAAAGTATCTCTTTTATTTTGAGAGAATAAATTTAATGTTATTAAAAGTAAAATTAAAGAGATAGCAAATCTATTCACTTGTATGAAGTTATAATTTTATTTTATAAAATTAAGTAAAAGTAGTAATAAATGAAAAAATGTGAATTTTAATCAGAATGACATATGTATTAATTGATGAAATAAGTTTATTGAAACAATTGTTTTATTATTAACTTATTCATTAATGAAAATGTAAAAATATAGTTATATTTCTTACAAGTATTATTGAATTGTTTAAAAAATCTTATAATTTCGTTATTATCAACTATGCAAATGAAAAATCTTTACTATTTAAATGATGAGCATTTTTTTTGAGAAATTAAATAGGTTGACTAAAAGTGATTTATATGAAACTATTTAAAATATTTTCTATCTTACTGTTATTAAACATTTTACATAATAAATAATAATTGTTTAAAATAAGTAATGATATTTATTTAGTAAATTTATGATGTTTAAATTCATTATTTATGAGTATTAAATAAAAATATTTTATAAAATTTATTTTTTTAATTAATATTTTTATAATCCATAATAATAAAGGTTTTAATAATAAATATTTTATTATTATATATCATTACTTATTTTAAACATTTTTGAATTTTAATAAAGTTATGTATCTTGTACCTCTTAGTAATAACTATATCCTTTATATTTGTAATTTGTTTTAAAATATATATTTTAACATCAACGAAAATAAAAAAAATCCGATCTAATAATTATTTATTCAAAACATAAATAATTCTTTTACATCAATAAATTTTGAGTAATTTTTATAAAAAAAGAGGAGATACTTTTTGTATCTCCTCTTTTTGGAATATTTAACCTAAATAAGTTCTTAAGTTTTTGGATCTATTACCGTTTTTCAATCGTTTGATAGCTTTTTCTTTTATTTGACGTACTCTCTCTCTAGTCAGTTTGTATTTATCAGCTATCTCATCTAAAGAATAAGGATGCGAATAGCCTATACCATAATACATATTAATAATATCTCGTTCTTTTTTGGTTAAACTAGATAGGGCGCGTTGTATTTCTTTTGCCAAGCTTTCCTGGATTAGTGCTTGATCAGTAGAAGGCGTATCGCTAGGTACGAATAAATCTAGCATAGTAGCATCTTCATCAGCAGATATTGGGGCATCTACAGAAACATGTTTCCCACTTATACGAATAGATTCAGCTACTTTATTTTCTGGGATTTCTATAAGATCTGCAATTTCTTCTACAGAGGGCATACGTTCGAGCTCTTGCTCGAGTCTAGCTGTTTCTTTAGAAATTTTATTAATAGAACCAATTTGATTGAGTGGTAATCTAACTATACGACTTTGCTCAGCTATAGCTTGTAAAATAGATTGTCTAATCCACCACACAGCATAAGAAATAAATTTAAACCCACGTGTTTCATCAAAACGTTCTGCAGCTTTTATCAATCCAATATTCCCTTCGTTTATCAAATCTTGTAAACTAAGACCTTGATTTTGATATTGTTTAGCTACACTAACAACAAAACGTAAATTTGCTTTTACTAATTTATTTCTTGCTGCCTCATCTCCTTGTTTGATACGTTGAGCTAATTTAACCTCTTCGTCGGGAGTGATGAGCTCCTCTCTACCAATCTCCTGCAAATAATCATCCAATGAGGTGTAATCCCTATTGGTGATAGAACGCGTAATTTTTAATTGTCTCATATATATTTATACCTCTCTTTTTTACGTATGATTACAATTTTTTTAATATACTATAAAAAAGTTATACAAAATTACAACAAAAATTTGACATAGCAAATTTTTTTATAAAATGTTTATATAGTAAAAGCATAGTAGGCTTTTATACCATTGGGATAAATGCCTTCTATCAAGATAGCACCCTTCCTATTAGCTAATGCTTTTTCTATATCTTCGATAGAATTTATAGGATTATGGTCTATCTCGGTTATAATAAAATCTTTTTTAATACCAGCTCTCTGTAATGGACCACTCTTAATATCAGTAATTTGCATGCCGTGATCTATCTTTAGCTTTGCCATCATATCTGGTGAAGGTTTTTCAAAAGTAGCACCTAATATAGATTGAGCAGAAATTTCTTCTTTTTTCATAGGCTTTAAATCACCATTTTTATTAAGTAATTGAACTTTAGCAGTTTTAATTTTATTATCAGATTTATATTCTATAGTTACCCAATCACCTATATTTTTTTCATTTATTTTTTCTAATAATCTAGAAGCAGAATTTAATTCTTCTCCATCAATTTTTAGAATTATATCACCTGCATTTAATCCAGCTTTGAAGGCAGCACTATTAGGAGTAACGGCAGTTATTAATACTCCCTTAGTATCATCTATTCCATATTTTTTAGCAACAGCAGCATTTATATCGGTTACGCTTACACCTAAATATGGTCTTTGCACAAAACCATAATTTATAAGATCATTAGCTACTTTTTTAGCAAGATTAGATGGTATAGCAAAAGAATATCCTATAAATGCACCCGTTTTGGTGGCAATAGCAGTATTAATACCAATTAAATTACCATAAATGTCTACCAATGCTCCGCCACTATTACCAGGATTCACAGCTGCATCAGTTTGTATGAATGATTCTACAGCATCTGCAGATTCTAAAATGTTAATATTTCTAGCTTTAGCACTTACTATGCCCGCTGTCACAGTAGAAGTCAAATTAAAAGGGTTTCCTACAGCAAGCACCCATTCGCCTATTTCTACTTTATCGCTGTTACCAAATTCTAAATATGGTAGATCATTAGCATCAATTTTAATTATAGCTAAATCTGTACTTGGATCATTTCCGATTAATTCAGCTTTAAATTCTCTATTATCATTTAATGTTACCATTATCTCTTTAGCATCTTGTACTACATGATTATTAGTAATGATATAACCATCTGCACTAATAATAACTCCAGAACCACCACCTATGATTGTTTGTTCAGGAATTTGTCCACCAAAAAAATTAAAAAAATCATAAAATGGTGCAAAGAAATCATCATAATAAATATTTTTATAAGTAAATGTAGTCTTAATATTTACCACTGCTGGAATAGCTCTCTGCGAAGCATAGCGAAAGTCTGGATATTTTATAGTATCCCCAATAATTGGGAAATTACCATTGTAAGTACTCCTGCTCTCTCCTGCTCTACTGGGACTAGCTGTGAAACTATAAATAACTAAAAACATTAATACTAATGTCAGTAC
>JAGPGB010000056.1 GCA_018056215.1 Bacteroidales bacterium
CTTTCAGTTTTTGATCTCAAGCTTATGCTAGGACCTTCTTCATATTTATTGCAACTTGTTAAAAATAAAAAAGTTGCAACCAATAACATTACTATTAAACTATTCTTTCTCATAATTTTGATTTTTTAGAGTTTTAATATGCAAATTTATATAAAAATTTTTAAAATATTCAATTTTATTGAAATAAAAAAACCTTTGATTTTACATCAAAGGCTTTTTTTTAATTACATATAAGAAAAAAATTAATTTTCTTCTTGTTTTTCTTTGATTTTTTCTTCTATATTAGGTAATTGCAAACTAAAATTTTTGCGTTTATTTTCTGCCAATAATAGGAAAGCAAATAAAATAGAGATGGCACTTAATCCTGCAAAAATTATCATAGGTAGAGTATAATCATAAGTATTTACTAATTTACCGTCTCTCATTATTTGTCCAGAGATGCAATATTTATCTAGTACCCAACCGATTAACATTGGTACACCCATTAGTCCCCAATTTTGAATCCAGAAAATGAGAGCATAGGCAGTACCTAACTCTGACTCAGGAATAATTTTGGCTACAGATGGCCACATAGCAGAAGGTACTAATGAAAACCCAATTCCTAATAAAACAACTAATATAACAGCTATAGCTACACTATGTAATCCAGGAATAGAAAAAATTAAGTGTACAAGTGTTATTAAAAATGAACCTATTATCATTATAGTGACGCCTTTACCAATTCTATCATAAATATTGCCAAAAATTGGTGTTAATAAAATAGTACCAAATGGTAAAATACCAGGTATAATACCAGCAATAGATGGATCTACATTAAATTTATTAACCATTAAATCACTAGCATATTTTAGAAAAGGAAAAACAGCAGAATAGAATAATACACACATGATAGCGATATACCACCAAGCTTTGTTTGATAGTATATGTCCAATACTTTTTATTCTAAATTCTGATGCAGGTTTATTATCTTTAGTGATGCCATCGCTCTCATCTAATCTTTTATCCATAAAAGTATAAATAAAAAAGGTAATAAAACCTATACATAATAAAATTAATCCAAACATAATGGGTTTAGATACACTACCCATAGATTCAGCAATTAGTGGAGCAAAGATAAGAGCTAAAGCAGAGCCTATACGAGCAGTAGCCATTTCTAGACCCATTGCTAGAGCCATTTCTTTTCCCTTAAACCATTTAACAATAGTTTTAGAAACTGTAATACCTGCCATTTCTACTCCTACTCCAAAGATAGCAAATCCGATAGATGCCCAAAATACTTGCCCTCTCATATGCAAGAATAAAAAGTTCACAATATGGTCATTTAACTCTGGTGTGCTGATAGCCCAATATTTAATTGCTGTACCTATAAGCATTATACTAGCACTAAGCATACATGTAAATCTAATACCTGCTACATCGAGGATTATACCACCTAATATTAGCATTAGACAAAATACATTTATCCAACCATAAGCACCAGTAAATACACCATATTCTGTACTTGACCACTGCAGTTCAGCTTCCACTAATGGCTTTAATGGAGACATAACATCTGAAATGAAATATCCTGTTAACATAGTGAAAGCTACGAGAATCAATGCTGTCCATCGCATTGTTTTAGATTCTCTTAATGAAGTTGTAATTTTTTCCATCATAGTTTTTCTTATTTTTTTTAAAAATTTTTGCAAATATAAATTAATTTTTTTTCCTTCAAAATAATTTTTACAAATTAAATATAAAAAATAAGGAAGCAGTGTTTTATGCTTCCTTATTTAATAATAGTTTTGTATCAATTATCCTTTGATTTCCCAAGTATCACCACTATTCAGGAGATCATCCACGCATTTAATATTAGATTTAGCTTTCACCATACTAATTTGTTCCTCCATTAGATCATCATATGTAGGAGCAGGAGTATTTCTTATCACACCAAAAACCCAGGGATGATGCATTTTTGCTAACATTAAATGAATAAATGGAGAAGGAGTTTTAGCATCATGGACTAAAATATCTTTTTCAGTAATTCCATTTTCGCCTATAGTTACAACTTCTAAATTAAAATTATTTAAAATTAATCCTTTGTCTTTATTTTTACCAAAAATCATTGGTTTACCATCTTCTACGATTAAAACATTATCATCACGATTTTCTTTATTAGTAATTTCATTATAAGCACCATCATTAAAGATTACGCAATTTTGGAAAATCTCGACAACAGAAGTGCCATCATGCTCAGCAGCTTCGAAAAGTACATTAGTAGTGAGATCTACCAATATATCTAATGAACGCGCAAAGAATGTACCTTGTGCACCTAATACTAATTCACCTGTTGTGAAAGGATGCTCTATAGTACCATAAGGAGAAGTTTTAGTTACAGCTCCCAAAGGTGAAGTAGGTGAATATTGTCCTTTAGTAAGTCCATAGATTTGATTATTAAAAAGTATAATATTCATATCTAGATTTCTTCTAACAACGTGGATGAAATGATTACCACCAATAGCTAAAGAATCACCATCACCAGTAGCTACCCATAAGCTCAATTTAGGATTAGCAATCTTCACACCTGTAGCAATAGCATTAGCCCTACCATGTATGCCATGGAAACCATAAGAATTGACATAATAGGGTAATCTAGAACTACAACCTATTCCAGACACAACTACATAATTTTCTTTTTTATAGCCAATCTCAGCAAAAACCTTTTTTAATGAATTGACTATCATATGATTACCACATCCTGGGCACCATCTTATTATTTGATCACTTTCAAAATCTTTCGGTGTTAATGGTACATCAGATTTAGGTATTGTATTATTTATTGATTTTTTCATGATATTAAAATTTTATGAATTTAATAATTCTGTAAATGCATTTTCTAATTCTTTCACTGTGAAAGGTTGCCCTTGAACTTTATTATATTGATGGAATTCAATATCTTGATAGTTCATTCTGAGAATATTAGCAAATTGTCCTCTATTAAGCTCACAGACAATAACTTTTTTACCAGATTTCAATATTTCATGAGTATTTAGAGGTAATGGATTCATATATCTGAAATGAGTATGTGCAATTTTATAACCTTTTGCAGTTAGATTTTGTATAGCACCCTCCACTTGACCTTTAGTACCACCCCAGCTAACAACTAATAAATCCGAATCTTCTGGACCAGTAATTCTTTGCATAGGCCATTTACGAGCTATACGTTTAATTTTTTCTTCTCTGTTAATTACCATTTTTTCATGATTTTTAGCATCTGTAGTTACTTCTCCATAGATATGAGATTTTTCTAAACCACCAACTCTATGCTGTAATCCAGGAGTACCTGGGATAGCCCATTTTCTCACATACCATTCTTCATCACGCTCATAAGGATAATACTTAACATTAGGATCAGCAAAAGGAGGATGTATTTCAGGTAAATCTTCCATTTTAGGAATACGAAATACACTAGAACCTAAACCAATATATCCATCAGAAAGTAAAATAACAGGAGTCATATGTTCTAATGCTATCTTAGCAGCTTCAAAAGCAGCAAAAAAGCAATCTACTGATGATGATGCAGCGATAATAGGAATAGGTGCTTCGCCATTACGACCAAACATAGACATATATAAATCTGCTTGCTCACTTTTGGTAGGCATACCAGTAGAGGGACCAGCTCTTTGTACATCTACGATTACTATTGGCAACTCAGTCATAACTGCTAACCCCATAGCTTCTACTTTTAACGACAATCCAGGCCCAGAGGTAGTAGTAGCTGCTAATGAACCGGCAAAACTAGCACCTATAGCAGATGTTATGCCTGCTATCTCATCTTCAGCTTGAAATGTTTTAACTCCTAATTCTCTATGTTTAGAAAGTTCAACTAAAATTTCTGTTGCAGGAGTAATAGGATAAGAACCAATAAATAAATGAAGACCTGCTTTTTCTGCAGCTGCCATTAAACCCCATGCAGTAGCTACATTCCCTTGTATATCTCTATATTTTCCTGGTAAAAGTTCACATTTTGCTAAATAAAATTTAGGAAAATTTTCTATAGTTTCGCTATATTTATAACCATGTTCTAAAGATTTTAAATTAGCTTCTATTAATTGAGATTTATTTTTAAATTTATTATTAATATAGTTAATAGCAGGCTTTAGGTCGAAACCAAACATATTATATAGTAATCCAAGAATAAACATATTTTTTGTTCTCTCTGCATTTTTTTTATCTAAATCACTATTAATATTGATGACCATTTCAGAAGCAGGAATTTGTAATACTGTATAATTAGATAAACTGTTATCTTCTAAAGGATTAGAAGTATATCCAGCAGTTTCTATACTACGAGTAGTGAAATTAGAACTATCGACAACAATGATACCACCTTGTTTAACATTTTTTAGATTTACCTTTAATGATGCAGGGTTGAAACAAACTAAAACATCATATTCATCACCAGGTGTCAAAACTTTTTTATTACTAAAATGTATCTGAAACCCAGATACACCAAAAGTAGTATTGCGAGGTGCTCTAACCTCTGCAGGAAAATCTGGAAATGTAGCCATATCTAACCCTATATGTGCTAAAGTATCAGCTAAGATATTTCCCGAAAGCTGAATACCATCTCCAGAATCACCAACAAATTTTATAACAATGTCATTTACTTGCTTTTTGCCCGACATTGGCTTGGATTCTTCATTCATAATTTAAATCTTTTTTTCTTGCAAAATTAGATGTTTTTTTTAATAAAAACTAAAATTAATATTTATTGATTTTAGAAAAATTGATTTATT
Source organism: Bacteroidales bacterium (assembly GCA_018056215.1). GTDB lineage: Bacteria > Bacteroidota > Bacteroidia > Bacteroidales > DTU049 > DTU049. Next base: position 4,779 of record JAGPGB010000056.1, read on the forward strand.
TTGCATAAAATTAAATAATATTATGAAAATTGTTATAATAGGGACTGGCTACGTAGGATTAGTTACAGGAGTTTGTTTTGCAGAGGTTGGAGTAGAAACTGTTTGCATTGATATAGACAAAAATAAAATAGAAAATCTCAAAAAAGGAATTTCTCCAATATATGAACCAGGATTAGATGAATTAATAGCAAAAAATTTAGAAAGAGGTAGATTAAGTTTTGACACTGATATTTCAAAAGTTTTAGATGGGGCAGAAATGGCCTTTATAGCAGTAGGTACACCACCTGATGAAGATGGAAGTGCTGATTTAAAATATGTACTTGAGGTTGCTCATAATATTGGAAAATATATGAATGACTATCTAGTCATTGTTACTAAAAGCACTGTACCAGTAGGCACAGCCCCAAAAGTAAAAGAAGCTATCCAATTTGAATTAAATAAACGTAACTTAAACATTGATTTTGATGTAGCATCAAATCCAGAATTTCTAAAAGAAGGTGATGCAATAAATGATTTCATGAAACCTGATCGCATAGTTATAGGTGTAGAGTCAGATAGAGCTAAAGAAATTTTTCAAAGATTATATAAACCTTTCACTCTTAATGGGCATCCAATAATTTTCATGGATATACCATCAGCAGAAATGACCAAATATGCTGCAAATGCTATGTTAGCGACACGTATTAGTTTTATGAATGATATAGCTAATCTATGTGAAATTTTAGGTGCAGATGTTAATATGGTTAGACTTGGTATAGGTTCTGATCCCAGAATAGGTAGTAAATTTTTATATCCAGGAATAGGCTATGGAGGTAGTTGCTTTCCAAAAGATGTAAAAGCACTTATTAAAGCAGGTGAAGATAACAATTATCCTCTACGACTCTTGCAAGCTGTAGAGAACATTAATGAAGATCAAAAGAGTATATTAGTTGATAAATTACTAAAATTCTATAATGGTGATATATCTGGTAAAAAAATTGCACTATGGGGATTATCTTTTAAACCCAATACTGATGATATGAGAGAGGCACCATCATTAGTGATTATTGATAAATTATTAAAACACAATGCACAAGTAAGTGCTTATGATCCTGCTAGCATGGAAGAAACAAAAAGGAGAATAGGTAATGTCATTAATTATGCTAGTGATATGTACGAAGCAGTGAAAGATGCTGAAGCTCTAATATTAGTAACTGAATGGTCAGAATTTAGATTACCAGATTGGTCTTTAATAAGAGATTTGATGAGAACACATTTAGTATTAGACGGTAGAAATATCTATGATGCTAGTGAAATGAAAGAGATGGGGTTTTATTATTATTGTATTGGTGTAAAAACTGATAGATAAAAAGGTGAAAAAATAATGTTTAGCGAAAAGACGACTTGGAGACTGGGTGAATGAGTGACAAAGAGAGTGCGTGATTAGTAGCAATTGAGATTAGAGTAAATATAGAAATATAATTATTAAAGTCTCTTCAAAAAATTATAAAATATTAAAAATGATACATAAAAGAATTTTAGTTACAGGAGGTGCAGGATTCATAGGATCTCATTTATGTGAAAAGTTATTAAATGAAGGTAATGAAGTAATCTGCTTAGATAATCTTTTTACATCTACAAAAGATAATATTGCTCCATTAATGGATAATAAATATTTCGAATTTATTAGACATGATATCATACAACCAATTCATTTAGAAATAGATGAGATATATAATTTAGCTTGTCCAGCTTCGCCAATTCATTATCAATATAATCCTATTAAGACTATTAAAACTTCTGTTATGGGAGCAATAAATATGCTTGGATTAGCTAAAAGAGTAAAAGCTAAAATTCTGCAAGCAAGTACAAGTGAAGTCTATGGAGATCCGTTGGTACATCCACAATATGAAGAATATTGGGGGAATGTAAATCCAATCGGGCCACGTTCTTGTTATGACGAAGGCAAGCGTTGTGCTGAATCATTGTTTATAAATTATTATTTTCAAAACAAAGTAAGAATTAAAATAGCACGAATTTTTAATACTTATGGACCACGCATGCATCCTAATGATGGTAGAGTAGTTTCTAACTTTATTATTCAAGCAATACAAAATAAACCTATAACGATATATGGTGATGGAAGCCAAACGAGAAGTTTTTGCTACGTAGATGATATGCTTGATGGATTAATAAAATTGATGAATACTAATGATGAAATCATTGGGCCAATAAATTTAGGTAATCCATCAGAATTTAAAATTATCGAATTAGCAGAATTGATAATAGATTTAACTAGTTCAAAATCGCAAATAATACATTTGCCATTACCTGAAGATGATCCAATAAGAAGACAACCAGACATAACCAAAGCCAAATCAATATTAGAATGGCACCCAAAGATTAGTCTAAAAGATGGATTAATAAAGACCATAGAATATTTCGAAAGATTAATGATAGAGGGGAATTTATAAAAGGGATTAATA
>JAGPGB010000057.1 GCA_018056215.1 Bacteroidales bacterium
ACTTTAGTGCTATATTGCCAGGTATTATTCCATGAAAAATTAATTTCTTCTAAAAGATTTGCACTATCATTATAAGTAAATGATGTTTTATTTAAATTTATCCATTGGTTGTCATTAATATTCCATTGTAGATCTATAATACTATCTAATTGCTGTTTAATAAGTGTTTGCGAATAAATTAATGTATTAGCAAATAAAACTACTAAAAATAAAATTAATTTTTTCATAATATTGTTTTTGTTTATCCAAAATTATAGTTTTTTTATTAAATATTGCTAATTTTGAAAAATATTTTAATTTTTATTTTAATAAAAAATGAAAAAAGTTTCCATAGAAATAGACCTAAATGCTGGGTTTTGCTTTGGAGTAACTAATTCAATTAAAAAAACTGAAGAACTTTTAAAAAACAGAGAAGAGATATATGTATTAGGTGAGCTAGTGCATAATGAAGAAGAATTAAATAGATTAAAAAAATTAGGTTTAAAAGAAATTTCATATAACGATATTGATCTATTAAAAGGTAAAGAAATCATTATCAGAGCACATGGCGAGCCACCTAGCACATACGAAAAATTACAAAAAGCAGATGCTAAAATCTATGATTTTACTTGTCCTATAGTTTTGCATTTACAAAAAAAAATTAGCACAATTGCTGAAAAAATGCAAAAATTAAATGGACAAATAGTTATATATGGTTTAAAAAATCATCCAGAAGTTGTAGGATTATTGGGACATACTAAAAATAGAGGTATAGTTGTAGAAAACATAGAACAAGCCAAAGAAATAGTATTAGATAAACCTATTGCACTTTTCTCACAAACTACTAAAGATAAAGAAGGTTTCGAAAAGATAGAAGAATATTTCAGAACCGAATTAAATAAACGTAATATACATTTCGAGTCTTATGCTACTATGTGCAAAATAGTTGCTAAAAGGGCACCTGCATTGCAGAAATTTGCTGAAGAACATGATTTTATTATATTCGTAAGTGGCAAAGAAAGCTCTAATGGAAAATATTTATATAACATAGCTAAAACTGTTAACCCTAATACGATTTTTGTCTCATTATTATCTGATATTGACGAAATTAATATACCCAACGATGTAAAATCTATTGGAATAAGTGGAGCTACATCTACACCACTTAGTTTGTTAGAGTTAATCAAGGAAAACTTAGAAAATAAACTAAATAATTAAATGCAACGATTTAATATTATCTTACTATCTTTTATTATCAATCAAATCTAACAATTCTTTCAAATCATTTTTTATAGATATTAATTCTGTGATTATATCACCTGTTTTTGTATTTATGTTTTTTAATGCGAATTTAGCTCCATCAATGGTATAACCTTTTTCTTTTGTCATAAATATTATCTTTTTTAATAATTCTATATCATTGTCACTGTAATATCTAATGCCATTTTTACTTTTTAGAGGTTTTAGTTGTTTAAATTCTTTTTCCCAATATCTTAAGGTAGAAGCAGGTATGTTTAGCATTTTACTCACTTGTGAAATACGATAATATTTATTGTTATCAGTCATTTTATTATAAAAATATTTTGAACTATTTTATTTATAGACAATAAAAATTTTAATCTTAAGTAAAAAAACTGCCCTGCCAGGACTCGAACCTGGACTTTTCTGATCCAGAGTCAGACGTGTTAGCCAATTACACCACAGGGCAAAATTTTTACAAAAATAGAAATAAATTTTTAATTATTTTATCCTTTCATTTTAAAAATAATCTTAACTTTGTAAAAATTTTATTTATGGGAACATTTGGTAAAAATTTAGGAGCTAATTTATTAGGCAATTTAATTACTATTATAATCTTTTTTATTCTGTTATTCTTTTTTATTCTAGGAATGATTTCTTTATCAGTGAAATCTATTAAGAAAACATCTGAGATACAGTCTGATTATAATGTTTTGAAAATTTCATTAGCTACTCACATCGGTGAGTATGAAAAAGATAATGTGAATTTATATGGTAATGGCAGCCTGCAGAAACAATTAAACTCTTATGATGTAGTAAATGCTATTTATTATGCTATTAATGATGACAAAGTAAATGGTATTATTTTAGATTGTTCAGAAGTGAGTTCAGACCTTACTACCCTTAGACCTCTTAAAATGGCATTAGATTCATTCAAAAAAAGTGGGAAATTTGTCTATTCTTTTAGCAATGCTTATTCTCAGACAGGATATTATGTGGCTACTGCATCAGATAAAATTGCTCTTAATCCGATAGGATCTATACTATGGAAAGGAATTTATTTAGAAATTAACTTTTACAAAAATCTTTTACAAAAGATAGGTGTAGACATGATAGTACTGAGAGAGGGCAAATTCAAAAGTGCTGTAGAGCCGTATATTCAAGATAAAATGAGTCCTGAGAATAAAGAACAATATTCTCATTTTGCTAATCAAATGTGGAGTACTATAGTTACAGACGTTAGTAATGCACGTAATATTCCGGTTACTAAGCTAAATTTGATAGCCGATAGTTTATATGCTCTCAATGCTAGCTATGCTTATAATAATAAAATGGTAGATACTTTAGTTTCTTTACTAGAATTTGATAAAATGGTTGAGAAAAAAATAGGTTCTACTCCCAAGCCAATAACAATAGGTAATTACATTGCTCAAAATAAGGAAAATATTAAATCTAATAAAAAAACCTTGAACAAAATAGCAATAGTTTTCGCAGAAGGAGAAATAATGATGAAAGGCTCTCTAGATGGTAAGATAACAGCAGAAAAAATGGTACCTATTCTTAGGAAATTAGCAGATGATGAGAATGTGAAAGCTGTTGTATTGCGTATAAATAGTCCTGGCGGTGATGGTGTAGCATCAGATGTGATTTGGCAAGAACTTATGAACATTAGAGCTAAAAAACCTCTTGTTGTTAGTATGGGTTCATATGCAGCCTCTGGTGGTTATTACTTGTCTAGTGCAGGCAATTTTATATTTGCTGAACCAACTACTCTTACAGGTTCTATAGGAGTTTTCGGATTATATCCTGTGGTAGATAAATTTTTAAATAATAAATTAGGTATTACACAAGATGGCATAGGCACTAATGCAAATAGCGATTTCACTGCTACTCTCAAAAGACCTAATAATTATGCTATTAATACTTTGCAGAAGCAAGTATCAGACTTTTATGATATATTCTTATCTAGAATTAATAAAGGTAGAAATTTACCAATATCATATATTGATTCGATTGGTATGGGTAGAGTATGGACTGGCATAGACGGTATAAAATTAAAGCTTGTAGATAGTCTCGGAAATACTAATGATGCTATAAAAAAAGCTGCTCAGTTGGCTAAAGTTAGTGATTATCGTGTAGTTACTTACCCAGCACCAGTTACTCTATATCAGCAAATAATGGATATGATGACACCAGAAACAACAGTAAATGAATTAATACCTCAAGAGTTTTTCACTTCTTTTTACTATTATTATTTGTTTAATAAAAATATAGAAAATCCAGTTATTTTAACGCGATTACCTTATGATATTAATTTAGAGTAATTAATTCATTTTTTAATAATTTTTTTAAAGAAAAATTATAATTCTTTTTTTACTATATTTGCTTAATAAATTCTAAAATATAAATGAAAAAAAATATTTTTCTCATTGTTTTTTTATTGTTTTATATAATTGCTATTGGCCAAACAAATACTGATTATATTAAAGATGAAGTAATTATAAAAATTAAAAAAAATATAAAAGTAGATGAGCTATCAAATATACTTACACAAAAAATAAATCAAAATATAGATAGCATAAAATTAATATCTATATCTCCTGTTTTCCCTAATATTACAGAAAAAAATGCCGATGATAAACTAAATATTGATTTATCGAGAATTTACAGAATAAAATATTCTCGAGATTATGATCCTAAAATAATAGCAAGATTAATAATGTCTAGCAATAAAGTAGAATATGCAGAGCCCTATTATATTCCGCAGCTTTTATATATGCCAAATGATCCTTTCAAAAATAATCAATATTATCTCAATCTAATACGAGCCTATGAGGCATGGAATATAGAGCAAGGTGATAGCAATATTGTAATAGGTATCGTAGATACGGGTTATGATTTTTCACATCCAGATCTTGCTAATTCTGTGGCATATAATCACCGAGACACTGTCGATGGTATAGATAATGATAATGATGGTTTCATTGATAATTATTATGGATGGGACTTTGGTGAGATGGATAATGATCCTACATACTCTTCAAATGCTCATGGTGTACATATTTCTGGTATAGCTGGAGCTACAACAGATAATAATTTTGGGATGAGCGGTATTGGTTTTAAATGTAAAGTCTTACCTATTAAGGTCATTAATGACAATGACCAAATGATTTATACTTATGAAGGGATTATATATGCTGTGGAGCATGATTGTAGAGTTATCAATTGCAGTTGGGGTAGTACTACATTTCCTGGGCAGTTCCCATTAGAAGTTATTAAATATGCTACATTAGTAAAAAAAGCTATAATAGTAGCTGCTGCTGGCAATCAAAATGATGAAATACGATATTATCCAGCTTCATTTCCTAACGTCATGTCAGTAGCTGCTACCAATCAATATGATATTAAGTGGCCATATTCATCTTATTATTATGATGTCGATATTTCAGCTCCAGGATATAGTATTTTTTCTACTTGGCCTAATGCAGGTTTCATTTATTCTAATGGAACATCAATGGCTGCACCTATGGTATCTGCTGCAGCTGCTTTAGTTTTGAGCCATTTTCCACAAATAAATAACTTAGATGCTATTGAGCTATTAAGGACGTCAGCTGATGTTATTGACACAATTTCTGATAATGAAATTTATAAAAATAAATTAGGCTCTGGCAGATTAAATATTTATAATGCTTTATCTGATAATTTTTTACCTTCGATTAGATTAATAGATTATACTACATATCCTACTGAAATTACTACTGGTGATACATTGATTTTACAATTTTCCATAAAAAGTTTTTTAAATTCTTCACAAGACGTAGACATTCATTTGCAGTCAAAAAATTCTAATTTTCATTTACTTGATAGCATTTTTATTTTTGATAGCCTTAGCTATGATGTAACTAAAAATTTATCTGCTCGATTTATCATTGATGATACTACATACCATCCAACTACTTTTATAATTTTAGCAAAATTATCTAATAGCTCTTTTACTAATATTGATCCTATTTATATAGATTATTCTCCTAATATTATTGATTTAGCTAATGATAATTTATTAGCTTCTTTTACTAATAATGGTAGAATAGGTTATTATGACGGACGATATCATCTATATGGTAATGGTGTAAGTTATAAAAATTCTAATCCATTATCAAGTGTCATTGGTATCGTAGCTGGTATGACTGATGGCAGAATTTCTGATAATATTTATGGTGCTAATGAACAACTAAAAAATAGTTTTAAAATTAAAAATGAAATTTATTCTTATACTAATATTACTGATCATACAAGAAATATCGTGTGTAGCTATAATGATTCATTAAGCTTTTTGCCTATTGGCATTGATATTAAGCAAAAGTCTTATAATTACATTGCTGGACAAAATCAAGATTTTTTTATAGTTAATTATAATATTATAAATAATTCCAATGATGATATTGATAATTTTTACTTTGGAATATTTGCTGATTGGGATATAGGGGAGAAAGGTAATAAAACTATTCGCGAAGATGCTATTCGTGGAGCAGTGACATTTGATGTAGATTCTAATTATTTCACAGGAGTAGGATTATTAACAGATTTACCATACAGCATATATGCTATTGATAATGATGGTACTAATGGCTCTATTAATATTTATGATGGTTTTACAGATGTAGAAAAGGGAACATGCCTCACAACTGAGAGAAATGTGGCAGGTAGCCAAAGCTATGGTAATGATGTTTCTACCTTAGTAAAAGCTGGCCCAATAAACATTAATTACTTAGACTCTTTGCAATTATCATTTATTTTTGTTTTTGCTAAAAATTATAATCAATTGATAAATAACTATTTAAATGCAATTAGCATATTAAATAATATAAATAATCCTTATTTGCTAGCATGTCAACAACCTATTATTTATCCCAATCCTGCTATAGATGAGGTAAATATTTCATATGCTGGTAATGATGGCATTCTCTTCCTTTTTGATGAGAAAGGATCTTTATTAATTACTAAAAAATTAATTAATAATTTTGAAACAATTTCTACGAAAAATTTACCAACAGGTATATATTTGGTAATAATTAAAACAGAAAACAAAGAATGGAAGACCAAACTATATATCCGATAATATTACCAGAATGGTATTATAATATCAAAGAGCCACCCACAGAGAGAAATTGGAGTGTCTTTTTAATCCTAAATGAAAATAATTTCTCCACAGCTGCTTTAGCTCAGTCAATTATTTACGCTAAAAGCTTCGGAGCACAATTAACCATTTGTGCTTCACCTGGATTCAATAAAGATATTTTAAAAAAACTTATTAACTATGTAAATAATGAATTTAAAATTCCAGCAATGGGGTTGCAATTAGATATGCCATTGAAAGAATGGCTAATCCAAGCGAGTTCTAAATATGAAGCTATTTTTTTTGTAGTTAGTTTAATAGATAATAAAACTAGCTTGGGAACAAATATTTCTCAAACACTATATTTTTTTCGCAATAGCAGGGTACCATTAATTCTTGTACCTAATAAAGCTACTATTTTACCATTAGATAAAATTGCTTTTGCTATGAATTTCGAAAAAGAAGAAAAAGAAAAAATATTATGGGGTTCATATTTTGCTAGAATTGCTAATAGTCAAATCACTATTTATAAACCCAAAGTAAAAGACCAAAATTACAAACTTGGTATTATGAGTAATTTTACTAGCCTCACACAACTTTATGATAAATTAAATTTGAATTATTCCATCATTGATACCGATTTCACAGTTTATACCATCGAGCAAAGTAGCCTATCATTAGCTACTCTGGATCAGATAAGTTTATACCTTATTATGGTGAATAAATATTGGGGAATAATAGATTATATTATAGGACCTAATGCCAAAGATTTATTAAAAAAAGCACAAATTCCTATAATGTGTATTCCTAAGAGAGATGATTTATATGTGTTGTGTAGTTGATAAATATTGATTTTAAGTAAATATGCTTAGGGATAGAAAAA
>JAGPGB010000058.1 GCA_018056215.1 Bacteroidales bacterium
TCAGTTACCCAAGTATATGAAACCACATTTCTTATTTGCAGTAGATTTAATACTTCTAAGCTAAGCCAGCATTCTTTTAATGCTTTAGCTATTTTAGAATTTCCAGTAAATAATTTAGCAGAGAAACCAATGTCTACTCTTCTATATGGAGATGTTCGGTTTGTTTGTAAATATTTTTTATTACCTGGGGGACCAAATGGTAGTCCAGTACCAAATTGCAGAGCTAAATTCATTTTGAAATTTGGATGATTTGGTATGTAATCTTGAAAAAATAATGAAATATTTACTCGTTGGTCACCAGGACGTGGTACATAGCCAGGCATTACTTTTTCACTATCTACAGGCACATTATTTAATGTATAATTGGGTATTATTCGTTCTCCTTCGCTATTATAATAAATGTAGTAGTAATCACCTATGATATCTTCTGCAGTTTTCATAACTGAAACGCTAATCCAAGAATCTACCTCTGGCACAAATTCACCATATAATTTCATATCAATGCCTGTAGCATATCCTTTTGATCTCTGCTCGGGCAAATATCTTATTCTAATATTATCTACTACATAGGGGATTAGGTCATAAAGATATTTATAGTAAGCTTCAGTAACAAATTTAAATGGTCTTTCCCAAGCTTGGAAAGAATATTCCATTCCTACAACAGCATGAACAGATTTTTGATTTGGAATATCCTCATAAATTGTACCATCCCATCCTACCATTTCTTTCCAAAATGGTGGCTGCTGATATAGTCCTAATGACACTCTGAAAGCCATTAATCTCTGCCATTCTGGAGTATAGCTAATAGAAAAACGAGGACTAAACATAAAGGTATTATTGATACTATAATATCCTCCTCTTACTCCTAATATTGTAGTCATTGTTCCTTTGCCTTCAAACTTTTTTGTCCAGCTATCTTGCAAATAACTTGAAATAATCCAATTAGCTGTAGTTTGTTTATTTTTAATAAATTCATACAATTCTAAAGGTTTGTATGGCTGTGGTTGTGTATATCCTATGCTATCGGCAATTGTAGGTAGTGAATAGCCAGCAGAATCCATATATATCCACTCTCTCATGTTGAAATCAAACCAATTACCTTGTCCTTTTATTCCAAAATCTAAATTATGATTCCCTATTTTATGAGAAATTTTTTCTTCTAAATATGCTACTTGCAGGTCTAGATAATTCCTCCCATGATTTAGATAGCTGCCTATACCCATTAGCTCTCCTTCTCTGCCAAAAGTTTCTGATTCATAATCTATTTCTAAAGTATGCATCCAATATTGACTTAAAACATCAAAAATTTCTTGTTCATTAGAATGATAAGTATTAAAAATAGTTTTGAAAATAGTATTAGAATCTGTAATATACGTCCATTTGAGTCCACCTATCCACATATTATATAAATTTTTTTCTGCTCCTTCGAAATACATATTTATTTTATATGTTTCGCTAATAGTACCAAAGGATGTTTCACGAGATTTTGGATAAAATGTGAATTGATTATAATTCCAATAACCAAGTGCTGCTATCTCTGAATGTTTATTTATTTGATAGGTTAGATAGGTCTGAAAATCAAAAATTTTTGGGAAATAATCACCACTTGTAGGTAATGATTTGAGTATGTATTTATTAGTTTTATATCTGAAACCAGCTAAATATGTAAATTTATTTTTAAATAAAGTCCCAACAGTTGAAATATTAGTAGATAATAAGCTAGCTTGAATGGTTGTGATTTTTTCTGTCGGTCTAATGTATGTAGCATCTAATACAGAAGACATTTTATCTCCATATCTAGCTTCGAATCCTCCAGATGAAAAATCAATAGAACCTATGAGATCAGAATTCAAAAAACTCAAACCTTCCTGTTCACTGCTACGCGTAAGTATTGGTCTATATATTTCAAAATCATTGACATAGACTAAGTTTTCATCATAGTTGCCACCCCTCACTGAATATTGACTACTCAATTCATTACTAGATTGTACTCCCATTCCCATTAATTTAATTAATGTCTCTACTTGTCCACCAGTAGTAGGTAATAATTGCACTTTTTTAGGATCTAATCTTTGAATACCTTTAGCTAAATCTACTTGCTCAGTAACTTCTATTTGTGGCAGTATAGTATTTAATGTTGTTAAAGTATAATCTTTATTGATTTTTTTTTGAGGTTTTATCAAAGTATCATAAAAACGTTCGTAGCCAACAGTACTGATGCCTATTATCACTGTATCTCTATAAGGAAATGAAATTTCAAAATAGCCATTAATATTAGTGGATGTACCAATATTTGAGTTTACTATACCTATGTTAGCAAAAGGAATAGGGTCATTATTAGTATTTTTTATATTACCTGATAAAATTACTTTTTCTTGTGCCCAAGAGCATATAGGTAAAAGCAATAACAGTATTAAAAATCTAATGTAATGGCTCATTGTAGTAATATTGCTTATTTTCATTTTCTTTAGATGGATTACGTTTAAATTGTCCATCTTGCCATGCTTTTATAAATTCTGCCCAAGCGAAAGGATTTAATAGATTATTTGGTTTAATTAATTGTCCAGCAGAATAATTTTGATAGGTCATCTGCCTGATCATCTGATTATATGATGATTGTCCGTCTCTAGCTACATAATTTAATTCTTTATCCTTCCATTCCATAAATGCAAGATTTTTTCTAGCACGTTCTAAATCGTCATCAGGAGGCACTATATTAATAAAAGCTTCTTTAAATTTATCCTTGGATGGCCAGGGATAAATAACTGTTTTATCTAAATATATTGTGTCAGTAATCATTGGCTGTATTAAATTGTAAAATGTATGTTTCAATGTATCAGGAATCTTAAAATACACAGGTTTATATCCGACAAAGGTAAATACAATAGTTTGTCCTTTTTCTCCAACAATACTAAATAGCCCATTTATATTACTTATAGTTCCCATGTTAGTTTCTTTTATAAAAATATGTACAAATGGTATAGGCTTTAAACTATCTGCTGTTACAACTATCCCAGCAAATTCTATTAATTTATTTTGTTCTTTTTGTGCAAAACAGTAATTCATTAATAATATTAAAATTATTGTAATATAAAATTTCACTCTATTTAAATACATATTAACGAAAAAATTATACTTTTTATTTGATTTTAATTTATTTCAACAATTGTCAAAATTACAAATTATAAATAAATAACCTAAGATTATTTTATTTAATTTTGAATAATAAAAAGAGGTAATAAACTTTTAATTCATAAATAAATTTTGCATATTACTTAAATAATAGACAAATAAAAATTATATTAATTTTGTAAAAAATATTAATATGTTAGAGACAATATTAAGCTGGGATACACAATTATTATTATTAATTAATCATGCTAGAACTGATTTTTTAGATATAATTTTATATCTCGTTTCACAGCAATATTTTTGGATTCCTCTCTATGCAGCTGTAGTAATCTTGTTAATTATTCATTATAAAAAGAAATCGTGGGCTTACATTTTATTATTTTTGATTTTATTATTATTCACAGATCAGTCATCTGTAATGATAAAAAAAAGTGTGAAAAGATTGCGACCATGTCATGAACCAGAAATAGCCACTAATGTAATATTGATTAAAAATAAATGTGGTGGCAAATATAGTTTTGTATCATCTCATGCTACTAATTGCACGGGGTTTGCAGTATTAGCATGGTTATTACTAAAACCGTTTGCTAATAAAAAGTGGAAAAAATGGACAATGGGAATAATACTTTTCGGATTATATGCTTTTACTGTAGGATATAGTAGAGCATATTTAGGAGTACATTATCCTATTGATATCCTAAGTGGAGCAATATTAGGTGCATTTTTAGGTTGGTTTGTGTATTGGAGTAGCCATAAAATCTTCCCTACATTATTTACCCTCTCCCTTAAAGACAATAATAACAGTTAAAATCAGAATTTTTAAATCGCTAAAAAGAGAAATATTATCTAAATAAAGTAGATCATAGTATAATCTTTCTATCATTTGCTCGATATTTTCTGCATAACCATATTTCACTTGTCCCCAAGACGTTATACCTGGTTTCAGTTTAAACAATAATTTATAGTAAGGTACTATTTTTACTATTTGATCAATATAGTATTGTCTCTCTGGTCTGGGTCCTACTAGAGACATATCACCTTTAATCACATTAAAAAATTGTGGTAGCTCATCAAATCTATATTTTCGCATCACTCTACCCCAAGGAGTAACTCTATTATCATCTTTGCAACTCAATGCTGGTCCTCTTTCTTCAGCATTTACATACATGCTACGAAATTTATAAATGTTAAATGGTATACCATATCTTCCTATTCTCTCTTGCTTGTAAATTATCGGGCCAGGAGAACTTTTTTTTACTTTATAAGCTATAAATATTAATAATGGTAAAAGTAATATCAGTGCTACAACGGAAACAAAAATATCTATTGCTCTTTTCAAAAAACTCTGCCATGTAGATAACAAATATTTCGGTACATTTATATATGCTATATTAGAGAATGGATGTATTTTTACACTACTAGTAACTATGATATCTTTCACATCAGAAACAATATATAGATTTACATCAAATATATTTCTATTAGATAAAACATTAGATATTTTTTCATAATCTTCTGGCTTTAAAACAATATATGCGTCCTCTACATAATATTCTGTTATGATCCTATCTATCTCATTTAATTTACATAAACACGGCAATTGATCTTTTAGAATATCTTCACCACCATTTATTTTAACGTAACCAATGACATTTTGCCCTGTATCATATCTATCTTTATTTATAGATTTATATACTTTTTCGGCTAAAGAATTATTACCAATTATTAAAGTATTAAAAACAATTTTCCCTTTTTTAATCTTTTTTTTAGTCCATGACATTAAAGATAATCGCAAAATATACGTTATCGAAAAGCTAATACCTAGATAAGAAAAATAAACATTATAGAGATATTTATAATGGTAATATGGATAATCATCTAAGACGACAACAAAAAATACAATAGTAACAGCTATCAAACATTGTAGAAAAGTGGTGAATAGCTCTTTTAATCTACTTTTGCGATATACCTCTCTATAGGAGTCTGAAAAAGCAAAAATAAAAATAAATATTAAAGGGATTACAATAGCACCTAAGTAAAAATTAGTATCACTAAAAATCATCTCTGATAGAGAGCTAAAGTCATAGCTACCATGATATATTAAATTTTTTCTGTAAAAAGATAAAAATAACCATCCGCCGAGTGTAGCGATAACATCTAATACCAAATAATAAATGGTATAGCATACTTTGTGTAATGGTGGTTCTATCCTTTCATTCATAAGCTATTGTGATGAAATTAATTTAATATTATCTAATAAAATTTTCCCTTCTACATTATTGCTTGTCTTTTCAGAACTAAAATATATTATAAAACTGCTAGTGGCACCATATCTAGTCGCTAATGGTGTAAGGTTAATATAAATTTTTTTCCATTCACTTGTCGGTTTTAGCACAATATATGGATATGTGAGTGGACCAGTATTAGTATAAACATTTACTCCTATCGTTAGATGTTCTGTACTTTTATAATTTAATTCCAAAAAGTGCATAAAACCTGGATCTAAAGAATAACTATTTATAGTATATATAAAAACAGAATCTTCTGTATCAGTTAATGAAATAATGCCAGAGAATACACCTTCGAAAACATCATCATCATTATCTGTAGTTATTATAGTAGTATCACTCGTTGGAGAGCTATTAAATATAGTTCCTGCTGTTTCGAAATCTTCTATAAAATGGAAATTAATACCATCCATATAGTTAAAAACTGGTTTTACTTTTGTGATACTATCTGGCACAAAAGTTACCTGAGTTACATAATTGTCATAAAAAGGATAAACAGCTCTGGTAGTAGTGATACCATTTAGTTTAATGCCTGGCATAATAATTAATTCATGTTTACCTTCATATAAAAGTGGTACTTTGGCTGGTAATTCATACACTCCATTAGCAGTGCCATCTACATATACCCATACAGTATTAATGGCGTGAGACGCAGACCCTTCTCCTGGTCTTACATTCAAATCTACTTCATCAATTTGTAAATATGATGGTATTTGTTCTGCAGGATCTAACCATTCACACGATGTAATATTAAAAATAATAAAGATTACAAAAATTAAGAATAAATATTTCCTCATATCTCGTTGTTAAATATATTAACTATAAAAATTAATTTTTATTACAAAAATCAAATAATTTGCAATAAATTATTTTGAATTTTCATAATTATCTGATGAGCTACATCCAGTACTTTATAGCCATCCTCTATAGATACTTCTGGTTTAGTATTAGTGAGGATACTTTCAAGGAATTTCTCTAATTCTGTTTTAATAGCATTCACCTCTGGTAAATTTATTTTTTTCACTACAGCATATTTTTTAATTTTATCATTTACATTAATCGGAATTGATAAAATATTATCATCACTTTTATTAATTAAATTATCTTCAATTTGTATAACTTCAGATTGCTTATTTAAAAAATCCAAGCTAATGTAACTATCTTTTTGGAAGATTCTCATTTTTCTCATTTTTTTCATTGATATTCTACTAGCAGTTAGATTAGCCACGCTACCATTGACGAATTCTATTCTAGCATTAGCAATATCAATATTATTGGTAATTACAGGCACACCATTAGCATATATATTTTTAATCGGAGAATCTACTATCGTAAGTAATATATCTATATCATGAATCATCAAATCTAAAACTACTGGCACATCTGTACCTCGTGGATCATAAAATGATAATCTATGAGCTTCTATGAATTTAGGATCATTAATAAAAGGTCGTGCAGCTATAAATGCAGGATTAAACCTCTCTACATGTCCTATTTGTATTTGTACACCAGCATTTTTACTTATTTCCATTAAAGCTTTAGCCTCTTCTATAGTAGTAACAACTGGTTTTTCTATGAAAACATGTTTGTGAGCTTCTAATGATTCTTTAGCATATTCGAAATGCGAAACGGTTGGAGTCACTATATCTATCACATCTACATCATCGAGTAAATCTTTGAAATTTTGATAAGATTTTAGTTTATAGCTTTGCTCCACTTCTTTTGCTACTTCACAGTCTACATCATAGAACCCCA
>JAGPGB010000059.1 GCA_018056215.1 Bacteroidales bacterium
AGAATTTATGTTTATCCAAGGACAGGCTACTCAACCAAAAATATTTTAACACATAAAAATATTAAAATAGATAACACAGCACCAATTATTGATATTAGTAGCACATGGATAAGGGAACAAATAAAAAATGGTAAAGATGTACAATTTTTTTTAAGAAAAGTAGTTTATGAATTTATAAAGATAAATGGGGTCTATCAAGGAGTTGGTTATTAAGAGTTGATGAGAAATGGGAGCTAAAAAGGGGAATGGTATAAATAACATTTTTATGTTATATTTTAAATATTTTATTATTTTAATAAAATATATTAATTTTGTTAAAAATTTTAGTTATGAAGGAATTATTAGAAAACATTGATAAATACTTGGCTCTACCCAAGGATCACAAACGTGATTTCCTTGATCAGCTATATCAATACCTCGTCAATAACAATGCTACTGCTGTTGATTATCAAAGAGTAAAAATTCAATCGACTGCTGCTATCTGTCCGGACTGTAGAAGCGAAAATGTAATCAAAGTTGGGAAAAGAAATGGCAGACAAGTTTACAAATGTAAAACCTGCGGTTATCAATTTCGTGAAACTGCCCGCACCTTTGTTTATCGTATGCGAAAATATCCATTAATGCTCGATTATATGAGATGCATGCTCGAGGGTAAAAGTCTGCGAGCATGTGCTAATGAGGTTGGCATTTGTCTGAAAACTAGCTTCGAATGGCGACACAAAATATTAGCTGCTATTAGAGCATTAGAAGGTGGAATCAGCTTCTCTGGAATTGTGGAAGCAGATGAGCTACTAATGAAATATTCAGAAAAAGGTAGAAAGTTTAAAAACAAAGAAGAATATCAGAGAGCTAAAAGGATGAAACATCCCAAGGTAGCAGTATTAGTAGTTACAGACAGAGAAGGGAATTTACTTTTTAAACAAGTTGGAAAGAAAAAAGTAAAAAATGAACAATTGAGAGAGGAGCTAAAAAATAGATTGTCAGAAAACAATCTGATTTGTGTGAAGCCAAAGAAAGAGTTTAGAAAAGGAGTAAAGGGTTTGCAAAGTAAAAAAGTGATAGTAAATAAAAGACAGATTAAACGAGGAATTTACAGTGTGAAAATAGTAGAGAACAAAATAAGTGATTTCATGACTTGGTTGAGTAGATTTCACGGAGTGGCTACGAAGTACTTGCAGAGCTATCTGATGTGGTTTGTGATAATGAATAAGTACCTAAAAGAGTTGATAGATTCAGACATTGGTAGACTACTGAACTTGTCATCGCACGACAGATGGGCGTGGGACAAGTATAGAGAGATAGTTAGTCAGAGATATGAATAACATATTTTGAAGTATAACAAAAATTTGTTTATATTCATCCCCCTCTTCTTTCATTCCCCTTCATATCATTTAATCTCTATTTTTTATACTAATTATTCTAACATTTGAGTTTATTCTCAAAAAATTATTAAATGTTTGGTTTTAGATTAAATTTTGAATTTTCATTTTCTATTTTCATTGTATTTTTGCATAAATTTATTTATTATGAATGAAAATAAAATAGTAGATGAAGGGATAACCTTTGATGATGTATTACTAATGCCTGCATATAGTGAGGTTTTACCTAGAGAGGTCGATACTACTACATTTTTGACAAGAGATATTAAACTAAATATTCCTTTACTATCGGCTGCAATGGATACTGTCACAGAAGCTAAGATGGCTATTGCTATGGCTCAGGAAGGTGGTATTGGTGTTATACACAAAAATTTGTCTATTGAGGATCAAGCTCTCGAAGTAAAAAAGGTGAAACGTGCTGAAAACGGCATGATTATAGATCCTATAACTATTTTTGCTGATAATACTGTCGGTGATGCCTTAAAAATAATGTCTGAAAACCATATAGGCGGCATTCCTGTTGTTGATGTTAATCGTAAGTTAATTGGTATAGTTACTAATAGAGATTTACGTTTCGAAAATAACTATTCTAAACCTATTTTTGAAGTTATGACTAAAGACAAATTGATCACTGTTAATGAATTTACTGATTTTAATACTGCTGAGGCTATTTTACAAAAATATAAAATAGAAAAATTACCTGTTATTGATAAAAATGGAGTTTTAATTGGTTTGATCACTTATAGGGATATTATGAAGCTACGTGAGAGGCCTAATTCTTGTAAAGATGAGTTAGGTAGATTACGTGTGGCTGCTGCTGTAGGGATAACAACTAATACATTAGAAAGAGTGGAAGCCTTATTATCTGTGAATGCTGATGCTATCGTAGTAGATACTGCTCATGGGCAATCTGCTAAGGTTTTAGAAACTATTAAAAAAATAAAATCAACTTTTAAAAATATTCAATTGATAGCTGGTAATATAGCAACGGCTGATGGTGCTCAAGCATTAGCTGATGCTGGTGCTGATTGCGTGAAAGTAGGTATCGGACCAGGTTCTATTTGTACTACTAGAGTAATCGCTGGTGTAGGTGTCCCTCAATTATCTGCTATTATGTATGCAGCTTCTGTTTTGAAAGATAAAGGAATTCCCATTATTGCTGATGGTGGCATTAGATATACTGGTGACATTGTTAAAGCATTAGCAGCAGGTGCGAGCACTGTGATGATAGGTAGTCTCTTTGCTGGTGTAGATGAGGCTCCAGGCGAAACTATTATTTTAGAAGGTCGTAAATATAAAGTTTATAGAGGCATGGGAAGCATCGAAGCTATGCAGCAAGGCTCCAAAGATAGATATTTTCAAGATATGGAAGAGGATATTAAAAAACTTGTACCAGAAGGTATCGTGGGTAGAGTCCCATACAAAGGCAATCTGTCAGAAGTAGTCTACCAAATGATAGGTGGTTTGCGATCAGGCATGGGCTATTGTGGCGCTAAAACTATTGAATCTCTTAGACAAGCTAAATTTATTCATATCTCTAATGCTGGCATTATCGAGTCACATCCTCATGACGTAACTATCATCAGAGAAGCTCCAAATTATTCTAGATAATTAAAAAATTATTTTATTATGAAAAAATATTTAAGTATTGCAATTTTATCAATTTTTTTGTCCTTAACACTTATCGGACAAAATGATAAAACATTATTAGTGATTGAAAATCAAAAAGTCCCAGTTTCAGAATTTTTAGATATTTACACTAAAAATAATAAAAATGTGGACTATTCTAAAGCTAGCATTGATGAATATCTGGATTTGTTTATTAATTACAAACTCAAATTAATGGAAATTCAACGGTTAAGGTTAGATACACAAAAAAATTTCATCAATGAATTTCAGAAATACAGAGACCAATTAGCTCAATCTTATTTAATTGATAAAAATACTGTAGACAAACTTCTAAATGAAGCATATAATAGAATGCAAAATGACGTGAGAGTAAGTCATATCTTAGTTAAACTATCTCCCTATGCTAATCCTAAAGATACTCTGAAAGCTTATAATAAAGCTTTAGAGATTAGAAAAAAATTGCTTAATGGTGCTGATTTTGCTAAATTAGCTATAGAAATGAGTGATGACAATAGTGCTAGAGACCAAAATACAGCTGATGGTAGATTGATACCAGGTAATGGTGGTGATTTAGGATATTTTAATGTTTTTAATATGCTGTATGATTTTGAAACTGCTGCTTACAATTTAAATGTTGGTGATATATCTCTACCTGTAAGAACTCCAGTAGGTTATCATATTATCAAATTGACTGAAAAACACCCAGCTATTTATAGATTTAAAATTGCTCATATTCTCTTAATGTATCCTCCTAATGCCACTACTCAAGATAAAGAATCTATTAAAGCTAAAGCTGATAGCATTTATAAAGAAATTCTAAGTGGAGCAGATTTCGCTGAACTAGCCAATCTACATAGTGAAGATAAAGGTTCTGCTAATAAAGGTGGTGAATTGCCTTGGCTCACTCCTTTTAGATTAGTACCTTCTTTTGTGCAACCTATCTACAATCATAAACCTGGTGATTATATTCCTCCTGTAGAAACTTTCTATGGCTGGCATATTATTAAGTTAATAGATAAGCAATCTCCACCTGATTTTGCTTCTGTTAAACAAGAATTATTAACAAAATTATATAAAGATTCTCGCTATCTATTAGCTCAGAAAAAAATAGCTGATAGCTTAAAGCAGATTTATAAAATTCAATATGATAAAAAATTACTTGTAAATATTGCTAAATCTATTAATAAGGATTCTTTGGTAAAACGATCCTTTAAGGAATCTCAAATACCCAATTTAGACCATATTTTAGTTAAAATCGATGATCATTCTATTTATATTAAAGATTTCGCTACTTATATTAAAAAAAATCAAAGCTTATTTACTAATACTGATGATATTCAAATATTTGTTAATAAAATGTTTGATAATTTCTTAAATGATAAAATTTTAGAAATAGAGAAAGAAAATTTAGAAAAAAAGAATCCAAAATTTGCTGCTCAAATTAATGATTATAAAGAAGGAATTCTAATTTTTAATCTGATGGACCAAAATGTATGGAGTAAAGCTATGCAAGATACTGCTGGCTTAAAAGCTTATTACGAAACTATTAAAAATAAATATTTAACTGATGAAAAGGCTAAAATCGGCATTTTCAAAACTAATGATGCTAAAATTGCTCAAAAAGTTCAAAAAACTCTACAAAAAAATATTCAAAAATCTCAACTTAATCCAAATTTAATTTTATCTAAAATTAACAAAAAAAATAATGTCGTTAGTTACGATTCTATGACCATAGAGACTAAAAAATTAGCAGATATTGGGTTAGAAAAAACTGTAAATGCTATATTATCGAAAGAAAATAATAATTCTTACGAAATATATTGGTTACAAAGTATTATTGAACCACAACCTAAAAGTTTAGATGAAGTAAGAGGTTTAGTAATATCCGAATACCAGACCTATTTAGAAAAACAATGGATAAATGAACTTAGAAATAGGTATCATTGGCAAGTGAATGACGAAGTTCTAAAATCTTTATATAAAAATTAATAATGAGAAAATTATTTTTAGTTACAAATCTAATATTGCTCTTTTCATCTGTTCTGCTATCTCAGAGTACGCCACCTCAAATATTAGATAAAATCATTGCTATTGTAGGCAATAAAATTATATTAAAAAGTGAGGTAGATATGCAAATACAACAATTGATGATATCTGGTACTCTCGATAATGCTATAAAAACTGACGAGATACAATGCGAAATATTAGAAGATATGCTTTTACAGAAACTTCTTCTGATGCAGGCAGAGATAGATTCTGTGGAAGTATCTGATGATCAAATAAATAATGAGTTAGATAGAAGGATTAGATATTTCACCTCGATGTTTGGTAATGTTCAAGAATTAGAAAAATATTATAAAAAAAGTATTCTAGAACTCAAAGAAGAACTTCGTGAACCACTAAAAGATCAATTATTAATAACTACTATGCACGATAAACTTGTATCTAATGTTACTGTGACGCCTAGCGAAGTAGAAAAATATTATAAAAAAATGCCATCAGATTCTATACCTATCATACCAGCACAATGGGAAATTGGTCTCATAGCGATAGCCCCTTCTCTTACTCAGGAAGAAAACAATATGCTAATTTCAAAATTACAAGATATAAAGAAAAGAATTAATAATGTATCTGATTTCGAAGTAATGGCTAGACTATATAGCGAAGATCCTGCTACAGCGAAAAATGGTGGTGAGACAGGCTATTTTACTAAAGGCGTTATGGAGCCTACTTTTGAGAATGCTGCTTTTTCTCTTACTAAACCTGGTGAGATCTCACCTATCATTGAAACTTCATACGGTTATCATATTTTGCAATTAATAGATAGAAAAGGTGAACAAGTAAATGTGAGGCATATATTAGTTCGCAAACAACCATCAAATAATGCTATTCAGATAGCTAAACAAAAAGCAGACAGTATTTATAATTTATTAATAAAAAATGAAATAAATTTTGCTGATGCTGCAAAAAAATTTTCTAAGCTAGAAGGAGATTTAACACAAGGAGGTATGATTTTATCAGCTAATGGAGGCTTCACTCTAACTACTAATGAAATAGACGCCAAATTTTTGCCTATATTAGATACGATGAAAAATTCAAAATTTTCAAAACCTTTTCTATATATGGAAAATGATGGCACTCCTACATACAGAATATTATGGTTAAAAAACTATATACCACCTCACAAAGCTTCTCTGAAAACAGATTATTACTTGATACAAATGAAAGCTCTAGAAGAGAAAAAAAATCAAGCCTTAGCTAAATGGGCTAATGAGAGATTGCAAGAAGTTTATGTGAAAATAGATGAAGATTATCAAGGTTGTGACTTTAAATATCCATGGATAAAAAAACATTAATGTATGAAATTTAATAGTGATACTGAAGCTGCTAAAAGTTTAGTAGAATTTTACGAGAATTTAAAACAAGAAACTGCAAAAGTGATTGTAGGCCAAGAAGATGTGATAGATAAACTTTTGATTTCTTTATTCACACAAAATCATGCTCTATTGATTGGTGTGCCTGGCTTAGCAAAAACACTTCTGATAACGACAATATCTCAAATATTAGGTTTATCTTTTAATAGAATACAATTTACTCCAGATCTGATGCCTTCAGACATTCTAGGCACAGAGATCCTCGATGAACATAAAAATTTTCATTTCATCAAAGGACCAATTTTTGCAAATATAATTTTAGCTGATGAAATCAATAGGACACCTCCTAAAACACAATCTGCACTTTTAGAAGCTATGCAAGAGAGATCTGTATCCATAGCTGGTAATACTTTCCAATTAGATCGTCCTTTTTTTGTACTAGCTACTCAGAATCCTATAGAGCAAGAAGGTACATATCCATTACCAGAAGCTCAACTAGATAGATTTATGTTTTCTATTTGGTTAGATTATCCCACTATTAATGAGGAAATAGAAATCGTGAAAAGGACAACTTTCGTAGATATGCCCACTGTCAATA